>JAJAZK010000482.1 GCA_026785765.1 Rhodoferax sp.
CGTCATGAGCCGCCGGGCCGCTCCCAAGGCGTATGGCGCCGCAGCGCGCAGCGCGCAGGCTACCCGATGAATCATCCAGAAGCCATGGTGTCGGTGCCACAGGAAGAATACGAGGCGCTGATCCAGTTTCTCTACATGGCCCCGATCGGCCTGGCACAGCTGCGCACCGACGGCGAGATCGTGATGATCAATCCGTTGTGCGCGCAACTGCTCATGCCGCTGTCGCCCGATGGCGAGCTGGCGAATCTGTTCAGCGCGCTGCACACGGTGGCGCCCGACCTGGCGCACTGCGCGCGCGACTTTGAACCCCTGCATGGCAAGGTGTGTGATGCGCTGCGCCTGCAAATCGACGCCGGTGTGCCCGGCGGCAAAGATCCGCAGGTGTTGTCACTGAGCCTGCTCAAGCTCGACCAGGAGCGCCTGATGGCCGTGCTCTCGGATGTCTCGCTGTCGGAGAAACGCGAGCGCCAGCTACGCCAGAGCGAGGCCTGGATCCACACCATCGTGACCGGCATCACCGACTACGCCTTGCTGTCTCTGGACCGGCAGGGCCGGGTGCAGAGCTGGAACGCCGGCGTCATGAACGTTACCGGATTCGAGGCCGACGCCATCGTCGGGCAATCGTATGCGTTGTTCTACCCCGCAGACGACAAAGCGGGACAACGCACGTTGGAACGGCTCGATGAAGCCTGTCTGAGCGGCTGGAATCTTGAAGAAGGCTGGATGCCGCGCGCCAATGGCGAGCGGTATTGGGGCAGTGCCCTGATTGCGCCCCTGCACGCCGAGGGCGAAAGGCCCGGCGAAGAGCGCGCTTACAGCCTGATCCTGCGCGACATCAGCGACCGCCGTGAAGCCAATGAGGCGTTGCGGCGATCCGTATCCTGTGACCACCTGACCGGCCTGGCCAACCGCCGCGCCTTCTTCGAGGCCGCCGCGCACGCATTGCAGCGTTGCGCCAGGGCCGAGCTCCCGCTGTCGGTGGTGGCCTTCGACGCGGACCATTTCAAATTGGTAAATGACAGCCACGGCCACGCGGCCGGCGACGCCGTCCTGCGCCATCTGGCGGCCGGCCTGAGCGCCACATTCCGCGCGACCGATGTCGTGGCCCGCTTCGGCGGCGAGGAATTCGTGGTGCTGCTGAGCGGAACTTCAATCGACGAGGCGCAAGCCATCGCCCAGCGCCTGTGCCAGCATGTGGCCGCCAAGCCGGTCACCGTGGATGGCGTGTCGATCCGCTACACGGTGAGCGCTGGGGTGGCCGCCATGGAGCCTGGCGTCGCGGGCCTGGACGAGTTGATCAAACGCGCCGACGCGGCGATGTATTTGGCCAAGGCCAATGGCCGCAACCGCGTCGAACGCTGGCGCGCCGACACCACACCGACAGCAGCTCCGGCGCGGGGCAGGGCACAGCCATGAACCAGGACACCACCGCTTACGACGCGCTGATCGAGTTCCTGCACCAGGCGCCGATTGGTCTGCTGCAGACGGCACTGGACGGGGAGATCACGATGATCAACCCGATGGCGGCCAGTTTGCTGATGCCCCTGGCGCCAGACGGCAACCTCGTCAACCTGTTCGATGTGCTGGCGCCGTTCGCGCCTGGGCTGCTTGACCGGGCCGCGGCGCACGACCGCCCTGGCGAAACGATCTGCGATATGCTGCAGGTGACGCTGCCCGCCATAGCGGCGCACGGCACGCTGGCCTGCACCCTGGGCGTCCGCCTGCTCATGCTCGACGCCTCGACGCTAATGGCCACCGTGACCGACATGACGCAAGCGGTGGCGCAGCAGCAGCAGCAACTGGCCGCCAAACTGCGCGACATGTCACGCACCGACAGCCTGACGGCGATGCCGAACCGGGCCGTCGTGCTGGAGCGGATCACGCATGCGCTGGCACGCGCGCGCACCGAACCCCAATGGCAGTTCGCAGTCCTGTTCATCAATGGTGACCGTTTCAACCGTATCAATGCCACACTCGGCCAGGCCGTCGGCGACGAACTGCTGCGCCTGATGGCGGGCCGCCTCGCGCGCCTGGTTCGCCCCGGCGACGCGCTCGGGCGCCCAGCCCCCGTGGAGCTGACCGCCGCACGGCTGAGCGGCGACGAGTTCGTGGTGGTGATGGAGGGACTGGGCACGGCCCAGGACATCCATGGCGTGGCCCAGCGGCTCATCGATTCCCTGTCCAGGCCGTATGTCATCCGCGAGCACCAGGTGCACCTGAGCGCCAGCATGGGCGTGGTGCTGGGAACGCAAGCCAGCGGCGACGCCGATTCGGTGCTACAGGACGCCAGCCTGGCAATGCGTGAATCCAAACGTGCTGGCGGGGCGCGCTACAGCCTGTTCGAGCCGGCGATGAAAGAACGTGCGGCCCGTAACGGCAGCGTGGAGAGTGATCTGCGCCAGGCGCTGGCGCAGGGCGAATTGTTCGTCGCCTACCAGCCCATCATCGGCCTGGCTGGAGGCGCATGCCTGGGTGTGGAGGCGCTGGTGCGCTGGCGCCACCCGGTGCGGGGCACCGTGCCGCCGATCGAATTCATCGAGATTGCCGAGCGGACCGGCCTGATCGGCGCTTTGGGCAACTTCGTGCTGAACCAGGCGTGTCGTGAGTTTGTGCTCTGGAAACGCCTGCTCGGCGCGCGCGCCCCGCGCGCCATGTCGGTCAACGTCTCGCGCGCGCAGCTGACCGATCCCACGCTGACCGACCAGGTCAGCCAGGCGCTGCGAGGCAGCGGGATGGAGGCGACGGAACTGCAGCTCGAAATCACCGAAAGCCTCGCCGCGCAGGACGAATCGGTGCAACAGCGGCTACACGAACTCAAGGCGCTGGGGGTGACGCTTGCGCTTGACGATTTCGGCACCGGTTATTCCTCGCTGGCCTGCCTGCACCAGCTACCGGTAGACGTAGTGAAGATCGACCGCTCGTTTGTAAGCCAGGTCGAAACGAGCCACCACCACCGCGTGCTGGTCGAGGCCACGATCATGGTCGCGCGCAGCCTGGGCATGGGCACGGTCGCCGAGGGCATAGAAACCGAGGCACAGGCGACCATCCTGACGCGGCTGCAGTGTGACAAGGGACAAGGCTACCTGTTTGCGAAGCCGCTCGCGGCCGATGATATGACGCGCTGGCTGCGCGAGCGCGACGCGGCGCAGCAACGCCGGACCCAGCTCGAACCGGCGTGACACACCGGATTGCCCACCTGCCGCCGCAGCCGTTCAGTCCACCAGCGCGTGATGGTCCGGCCCGCCGCGACCATGCGCAGCACCTCAAGCTCCCGCGCCGACAAGGCCTCGTGACGAAAGTTCGCTTGCGGATTGCCGACAATGGGCGCCAGCTGTTCGGCGAGCGCCACACTCACATACCTGCGACCTGACATCACACACCGAACCGCCAGCAACATTTCTTCGGCCGCACTGGCCTTGGGCAGATAACCGGCGGCGCCGAGCTTGAAGGCGGTCACTGCGAACTCTTCCTCCGGATAGGCGCTCAGCACCAGCACCGCCATAGCCGGGTAATGAAGGCGTGCATGCGCCAGCACCTCGAGCCCGCTGGCACCTGGAAGGTTGACGTCCAGCAGCATCAGTTGCCAAGGCTGTCGTTTCATCTGCGCGCCAGCGGTCACCACCGTGCCTGCCTCTCCAATATCCGCGTCCGGGTAGCCCTCGGACAACAATTGGCGCAGGCTGCGCCGCACGACCTCATGGTCATCGACCAGCAGGATGTGCATCACGTATCCGCCTCGCGCAGCGGCATGTCGACAACAACCAGAGTCCCGTGCGGCGCGATGTTCGCGAGTTGCACCGTGCCACGGCAATGCAACGCCCGCTCGCGCATGCCCAGCAGCCCCAACGAATCGTGCGACGCCATCGCCCGCGCGGCTATGCCGACGCCGTTATCCTCCACCTCCAGGCGTACCCCGCCCATCTGGCCATGCAACCGCAACCGCACTTGCGTTGCCTGCGCATGGCGTGCGACGTTGGTCAATGCCTCCTGGCAAATGTAGAACAGCTCGTTGGCGACCGACGGCGGTAATTCCGGCAAGGAGTCCGCCACCTCCAGCGTACACGCCACGCCGCTGCTCTGCTGGAACTGGCGCGCGCGCTGCGCCAGCGCGGCGGGCAGGCCGAGATGGTCGAGCGCGCCCGGTCTCAGTTCAGCAGCCAGCTTCTGCACGGTGGTGATGGCCTCATCGACCAGCGCGCAAGCCGCCACACTGTGGTCGAGCAGCGCATGCAGGCCCAGTGGAAGGCCGGGTGCGGATATCTTGCGCTCCACCAAATAGAGTTCCATTTTCAGGCTGGTCAGCAGTTGCCCAAGTTCGTCGTGGACGTGGCGCGACATTCTTGCGCGTTCTTCTTCCTGTGCGCTTTGCTGGCGTTGCACCAAAGCGCGCAGGGCTTCGCGCGAAGCCAGCACATCCTGTGCGGCACGGCGCCGCTCGGTCACGTCATGGGCCAGCACCACCCGCGCCGGGCGGCCCTCGAAATCAATGGTTTGCGCAATGATTTCCATATCGATCAGGCGTCCGTCCCGAATACGGTGCTGCCAGGAATCGCCGGAATGCCCAGCACCAAGCTCCCGCTTCACGTCCACCAGCGAAGGCAGCGACTCGGGCGGACTGAGATCGTTCATGGTCATGCCCAGAAACTCGTCGCGTGGGTAGCCGTACTTCCCTACGGCGGCATCGTTCACAGCCAGAAAGCGCAGAGTCGCCGGATCGTAGATCCACATCGGATACGGATTCGCGTCGAACAACTGGCGGTAACGCGCTGCGGCCTCGTACACTGCCGCCTTCGCCTGCCGCTGTTCGGTGATGTCCTGGTAGGTGCCGGTAAGGTGACCGATCTCGCCCGCGGGGTTGGCAGCGCCTTCGGTACGCGCAACGACCCAGCGTTCGGCGCCGTCGGGCCGAACCACGCGAAATTCGAAGTCAGCGACCACGCCACCGTCAAAGGCGGCGGCGACCTTTTCGCGCACCGCCGTGCGGTCGTCGGGGTGAATCAGCGCTGGCCGCCCCTCGGCTGATGGAGAGAACTCTTGCGCTGCGACACCGTGAATTTGATACATCTCGTCCGACCACACCAGACGCCCGCTGCGATCCTGCCACCAGCTGCCGATTCGGGCAATTCGCTGGGCTTCGGACAACAGGCGCTGCTTGTCGATCAGATCGTCCGCGGCACGCAGACGTGCATTGGCGGACGGGGCGGCCCCCGCTTTGCCTGACTGGTCCACGGACCGGCGCAGTGGGTTTTTCCGCCGTTCGCGCCCCGGCTCCAGTTCCGGGGCACCAGCCACTTGCACGTCCGGGCGCGGTTGGGTGGTGTTCAGGGGCTTGGACGTCATGTGTATCCTGGCTGCAGGAAAAGCAAGCTTTCATTGATTGCGCGTTTGAGTCTGTACGGTAGCCAACAGAAGGGCGGTCCCCCGGAGCCCGTTATCGACGTTCTCAGGCGTGGTCTGCCCGGGTCGGTGGCGCTGGTAGTGGACCGGGGCGCCATCGCGATGCGCCCCGCCGGTCGCAGTAGCTTGCCCATGCGCGCCGCCTCCAGCCGTGTGGCAGCGGGCACTTCACTGCGTAAAAGTTCGCGCAACTGGATCGATGGAAACGCGCGTGTGCCTGTCCATGCAGGAAGGCCAGTTTCCCATCACACCATTGGACGATGCCTCACTGCATTCGCGCAGCGCCTGGCCCTGTTCGACCCGCAGCGCCAGGGCGGCGAATCCATGACCACCGGGTGGGGCCGAACGCTGGTGAAGCGCAGGCATTGGGGGGCGGATGAAGGCAGCGCCTTCGCTCCGGGTTCCCGAACGGCAGGGTATCGTCTGGATCGACTGCAACCCCCAGGTCGGGCGGGAAATGCGGGACGTGCACCCTTTCCTGGTTCTTTCGCCGCGTGCGTTCAACGAAATAACTTCGCTGGTCATCGGCTTGCCGATGACCACTGCGCAGTACAACCCGGACAACCCGTTTGCGGTCGCGGGCGGCCTCGCAGGCTGCCGCAAGGCAGGACCGATCAGCTTTGTGTTGTGCCACCAACCGAAATCATTCGACTGGCGGCTACGCGGAGTCAAGCGGCATCCAATTGGGACACTTTCGGCCGAGGTTTTCGAGCAGGTGTGCGAGCGTCTCAATCAGATCATTCAGGTTGCGTGAGTCCGGACGCGTGCTGCAGTGGCGCGGCAGCGATAGGTCACGACCACAGCTTGATGTTCTCCGGGTCGTACAGGGGTTTGTACCCCACCGCCTCGACCTTGACCGGATAGACATCCGAGAAGTACTGGATCTGCAGCTCCCGCCCCACTTCGGCAGACGCATGCGGCAGGTAGGCCAGGGCAATGTTCTTGCCGATGCTCGGGCCGAAGGCGATGCTGGAGGTGTAGGAGCGCCGGCCCAACTCGTCGATCAACGTAGCACCGGTTGCGGGGTCCATCATTCGGTCAGCAAACCGGCGTTTTGCCGGCGCAGTCTCTTTTCCATGCGGCGGCTGTTGGCGTAAGGGAAGTTCTCATGCGTCCAGGCCTCGGGTTCGTCGGCGATTTTCTGGATGGTGGCGCGGGCATTTGGGCCCCACACGCCCAGGCCGCCGTACTGCGTGGTGGTGTCC
>JAJAZK010000483.1 GCA_026785765.1 Rhodoferax sp.
CCGACGTTGGGGCGGCCGACAAGGGCCAGAACCGGCTTCATGGCCCAGCGAAGGGGTGGTCGGCTCGCATCAGTCCGGCCGAAAGCCGAACACGCCGCCATTGCGCGTTACCACCACCAGGGTATTTGCCACCAGCACCGGAGCCGCCGCAATTGGTGAGCCATCGGTGGCCACGCGCGCCAGCGGCGCGCCGTCCTGACGCGCCAGGAAATGCACGAATCCCTGGACGTCACCAATGGCTATCGAGCGTCCCAAAAACTGGGGGGCGGTCAAGTCCCGGTACTTGAGCCGTTCCGACGTCCAGATGCGCTCGCCATCGGTACGGCGCCAGGCGATGACGCGGCCGTCGGCCTCAGTCCCCACCACCATCTCGCCATCTCCATGCACACCCTGAGCCCCATTTGCCGACTTGGTCCACAACAGGCTGCCGCGCACCGTATTCACACAGCCAACGCTGGCCTGGAATGCCCTTGCACAGGCGACGTCTCCGTCACGGCTGACCCGACCAACGATGTCCACCAGCCGCTCCACATCATTGGTGCCACGCGGGTTGGCAATTACGCCTTCCCAGCGCACGCTACCGTTTAGTGGGTTCAGCCCGACCAGGCGACCGGACAAGCCGGCGACCAGGGTATCGCCGGCAGCGAACAGGGTTCCGGCCTGGCGCAGGGCGAGCAGTTGCTCACCCTGGCGCACATAGGTCCACAGGCGCCGACCACTTTGGGCGTCAAAAGCTGCGATTGCCCGGTCCGCCGTCATCACGAACACCCGGGCCCCCGCCACCAATGGCGCCGTGTAGGTCAACGCACCGAGCCGCTCCCGCCATAACTCGCGCCCGGCCTCGAGCACGATCAATTCGTTGGCGCTGCTGACAACCGCCGCGTAGCGCCCATCACTGCCGGCACCGGCTTCGAGCGTGGTGGCCAGACGGGTGCGCCAGAGGTCCTGGCCAGTTGCTGCGTCAATGGCGACTACCGTGCCATCCGAACTGGCCAAGGTCACGGTGTTGCCACTGACCCTAACGTCGAGTGGAAGGTCAACCCTACCCAACCGTGCCGACCAGGCCAGGCGCACATTGATCAAGGCAGCGTTCGGCCCGAGCTCCGTCGGCTTGGGTTTGTCTGCTCCGCCGGCGCAGCCCACCAGCAGCGCGCTCAGCAGCAGCCCCAGCCAGGCATTGATGCGTCCCCCGGAGCGCAACACGTGGGCGCTCATTTGGATGCTCCCGCAACGGACGCGGCACCGCCAGGCGTCGCGTCGCCGGCCGCAAGTGCACGCGTGTCTGCGCCAAGCGCGTTGAGCTTGATCTCCACCAGGCGCCGGTATTCGACGCGGTCGTCCATTGCCTGGTAGGCCCGGCTGTATTCGGCACGCGCATCGGCGGCTTTTCCCTGCAGCGAGAAAACATCGCCGCGCCGGTCTGCGACAAGTCCCAGGAATTCAGGCGGAAACGAGCCGGCAAGTTGCGCCAGAGCCAGATCGTAGGACTTCTTCTCTGCCAGCACCGCAGCCAGACGCAGTTTGGCGATCGCCCGGTACGCGTCGTCAGTCGCGTTATCGGCGACCCATGTCAGGGCGGCTTGCGCGGCGTCGGGCTTGCCTCCTTCGTGCAGCGCCTTGGCCGCCAGCAATCCACCCTGCTGGGCGAACGTTGTCCTGGGATACTTGTCTTTCATGTCGGAAAACGCACGCTCCAGCAGCGCGACATCTCCCTGGGCTGTGATGCGTTCGAGTTCGTCGAACATGCCTGCCGCCTGTGCCGCCTGGCTGCGTTGCCAGTAATGGTAACCATTCCAGGCGGCAAACGATGCCAACACCGCGATCAACAACCAGGAAATCAGGTTGCCGTACTGCTTCCAGAAGTGCTTAAGCTGGTCGAGTTGTTCTTGTTCTTCAAGATCGAGTTGGTTTGCCATGGCTAGATTCGATTAAGTGTGCGATTGTAGGGTGCCAGCCCAAGCGGAAACCTGGCCCAACGACCGCCGAATCTGTGGCGCCGCAGCGTCGCGCAGCGACTTGACGGTGACCTCACCCGCAGCGAGTTCCTCTGCTCCAAATACCAGCGCGAATCGTGCCCCACTGGCATCTGCGCGCTTGAACTGGGACTTCATGCTGGCCACCCCCGCAGTCGCGGCAGCGTGCATTTGTACGCGCACGCCCACATTGCGCAATGCGTTCATGGTCTGGAACGCGGCAGGGAGCGCCGACTCCTGGGGCACCACAGCGTAGGCGTCACACACGCTGGGTGTTGCTACCCGCCCGCGCACCTGCAACAGGTCCAGCACCCGCTCGATCCCCATGCCCCATCCAACTGCGGCGCAGGGTTTGCCACCCAGCATCTCAAACAGGCCATCGTAGCGCCCACCGCCGCACAGCGTCCCCTGGGCGCCTAGCTCGTCGGTGATGAACTCGAACACGGTGTGGTTGTAATAATCCAGCCCGCGCACTGCTCGTGGATTGACGCTCCACGGCACTGTGCTGGCAGTCAGCAATCGCTGCACCATCTCAAAATGCTTGAGCGAAGGTTCACCCAGATAGTCAAGCAGATGCGGCGCCTGCGCCACCATTGCCTGAAGGGCCGGGTTCTTGGTATCCAGAATGCGCAAGGGATTGGTTTGCAAACGCCGCGTCGCATCGGAGTCAAGCAGTTCGGCGTGGCGTAGAAAGTACTCGATCAAGGCGGCCCGGTGGCGCTGCCGCTCGGATGCGATGCCCAGGCTGTTGAGCTCCACCCGGATCCCGGGCAAACCCAGCCGCGCCAGCAACTGTGCGGCCAGCACGATGACCTCGGCATCGACTTCGGCGCCGGCAAATCCGAGTGCCTCGACGCCGACCTGGTAAAACTGCCGATAACGGCCGCGCTGCGGCCGTTCGTGGCGAAACATCGGGCCCACGTAGTACAGGCGTTTGCCACCGTCGTAGGTGAGGTTGTGTTCGATCGCGGCCCGCACCACACCCGGCGTGTTCTCCGGGCGCAAAGTGAGTTGTTCTCCGTTGAGGCGGTCCTCGAAGGAGTACATCTCCTTTTCGACGATATCCGTGGTTTCGCCGGTACCCTTGACGAACAACTGGGTGTACTCAAGTATGGGGGTGCGGATACTGCCAAATCCGAACAATCCCATTGTGTGCCGGACCTCCTCTTCGAACCAGTCCCACAGCGCAGACTGTGGCGGGAAGATATCGTTCATGCCCTTGACGGCACTTAACCTGCGCAATTGCGCGCTGTTGTCGGCTTCGGGCATCGGGGCCGCTGCGCTACCGGTTCGGCGCTTCGGTCGGCACGGCGAAACGCGTATCGATATACCGCTCGACAACCTCCTGAAAGTCGCGCGCAATGGTGTCGCCGCGCAGGGTCATGCGTTTTTCGCCGTCGATGAACACGGGGGCGGCTGGCGCCTCTCCGGTGCCCGGCAGGCTGATGCCGATATCCGCATGTTTGCTCTCGCCAGGCCCGTTCACGATACAGCCCATGACCGCCACCTTGAGCTTTTCAACCCCGGGGTACTTCTTACGCCAAACCGGCATCTGATCGCGCAGAAAAGTGTCGATCTGCTGGGTGAGTTCCTGAAATGTGGTGCTGGTGGTGCGGCCGCAGCCCGGACAGGCCGTAACGCTGGGAACGAAACTGCGCAAACCCAGGGCTTGCAGGATCTCGGTGGCGATCAAGACCTCTTGCGTGCGCGCTTCGTTTGGCGCCGGGGTGAGCGAGACACGGATGGTGTCACCAATGCCCTCCTGCAGCAGGATAGACAGCGCGGCAGCCGACGCCACCGTCCCCTTGGTACCCATCCCGGCTTCGGTCAGGCCCAGGTGCAGCGCGTAATCGCAACGCGCCGCCAGGGCACGGTACACCGCAACCAGGTCCTGCACGCCGCTCATCTTGCACGACAGAATGATCTGGTTGCCGTCCATGCCCATCGACTCCGCAAGGCGCGCCGAATTGATCGCCGAACGCACGACCGCTTCGTACATGACCGGCCTGGAGTCCCAGGGCTGGGCGCGACGGCTGTTTTCGTCCATCAAGGACGCCAGCAGGTCCTGGTCGAGGCTGCCCCAATTGACGCCAATCCGCACCGGTTTGGACCAGCGCATGGCCACCTCGATCATCTGGCCGAACTGGCGGTCGTGTTTGTCGCCTTTGCCGACGTTGCCGGGGTTGATGCGGTACTTGGACAATGCCTGGGCGCAAGCTGGAAAGTCGGTCAACAACCGGTGACCGTTGTAATGGAAATCCCCCACCAGCGGAACAACAATGCCCATGCGGTCAAGTTGCTCACGGATATACGGTACCGCCTGCGCCGCCTCCGGCGTGTTGACCGTGATGCGGACTACCTCGGAACCGGCAACGGCGAGTTCCTTGACCTGAATCGCAGTCCCGATGGCGTCGGCCGTGTCGGTGTTGGTCATTGACTGCACACGCACCGGTGCACCACCACCAACCGTGACCACATGGGTCCCCCAAACCACCCGCGTTTGGCGGGTTCGGCGCGTGGTCGGCGCGACCACCTGAATTGGTATGTTGTCTTGCATCATTTCACCTTGAATCGGGCAACGTTGTCTTTGGACACAGGGACCAGATCAAAAGCCTGTCCTCGAATAACGACCTCGGTGGAATCGGCCCGGCCGACTACGACCGACAATGGCAATAGACCAGCCGCCCCAGCGGATTCTCCTCCGACCAGGGTTTTGCGCAGCCGCACCAAACCCGCACTGTCGGTGACTTCCACCCAGGACGTGGCACGCGCCCTGAACGACACGACCGCCTGCCCGGGTGCCACACCCGACTCCGATGGTGTGGCCTGCGGTGGTACGGCTGCCGCGGGCGCGGCAGCGCTTGAAGGACTGGGTCGCATTGCTGCCTCCAAAACTGGCCCAGTTCGAACGAGGGATGGATCTGGCGCGCCAGTGGCAGCGACAGCCGCAGTCGGCGCCACTGTGGCGGCGGCTGGAGCAACCGCGGCCGACTCGGAAAGCGATGCGCGTGTCGCCGAGGCGCTGACGCGCGGGTCAACAGACGCCACAGTAAGGGTTGATTGCGCGGGCCACAACAGCAATGCGATCGTCGCAGCAAGCAGGACGCCGGCGACCGCCACAACCGGTCTGGACAAGCGCGACAACAGAGGCAACGACCAACCACCCGCGCCTGGCGGGTTAAATGACCCATGCCTCTGACGCGCGTCGATCGCCAGGCGCGGCGTCACATAACCGGGCAGAAGCTGCAACACCGGTGCCGGGTCAATCTTCAGCGTCTTGCAAACGCTGGCCGCCAGCGCTCGCGTGAAAACCGCATCGGTCAACAACTCGAATCGGTTCGACTCCAGGGCCTCCAGTTTCCTGACCGGGACTTTAAGCATCACAGCGAGGGCGCCGATATGCAGCCCAGCCGCCTCACGGGCGCCACGAATCAGTGCGCCCGCAGTTGGATGTGGAACTTGGCCGGAAGTGCCGCCGACCGCCACCGTACCGCTGTCGGCCGGTTCACTCATTGAAAGCCCCCCGATCCAGCAACACTGCCTGGCGGGATTGGGGAAAACCCTTGCCCAACTTGGTGGGCTATTGGTAGGGCCCCTCGGTGGGGTAAGATATTAAAAAATTACGGGTCC
>JAJAZK010000484.1 GCA_026785765.1 Rhodoferax sp.
GCCCACAGGTCATTGTCATCCTCACTCAGTCGCATGGGGTGCGGATCATCGTGTTGCGCGACCCGGCGCAGCACGTCCACCTGGAATCCGGCTGAGTTCATGGCAGTTTGCTTTTGATCCTCCATAACTTTGAAGCTGGGGTCCGTCTTTTGCAATATCTTTATGAAGGACGTGTTGCCTCGCTCCATCTGTGTGAAAAAGCCAATGTGACGACGCGCATCCAAAAATAAATCTACGTCATTGGTTGCCATCGCTGATGGGCCAATGCGCACCCCGCAGGCCGCCTCATAGGCGTAAAGGGCGTGTGTGCCCACAGTCAGGAAATGTTCCGACAGTCCGGCTTTTTCAATCGCGTCAAGAATTCCAATGACCACACGGGGAACCCGCCCCACCCGCAAAGCACGGTTCATATTGCGATGAATCTCGACGGATGAACGGAGCGACTTCACTCTGGACTCGGCATCCTCCTTGCGGCGCATGAAGTTCGTAAAGATGGCTTGGCACTCTGGCGTGTCGCCACCAATCACCTTCTGCGATCCATTTGTTGAAATGCGCAACAGGGTATTTTTGCCGCGCAACTCGCGCCATCGCATCGAGCCTCGCACGTGAGCCGCTTCACGTTTGGCTTTCAACCAGGCAGTAAAGGCCGTCTCAGCGTCAATGTACTGACGCATTTGATTTTCTGAAATCGCCTCGAAATGTCTGTTCACAGTATTTTCTTAAAATCAGATACTACTGTGAACAACTTCTTCGCGCAAGAAGACAAGGAGGTCAGTTTTCGGTTGGCGTCAAGTGAAAATGTTAATGAGTAAGACGCCTCCAGCCCCGCAGCTGGTCAAACCCTTGTCGGCACTGGCGTTCATGGTGCTTACGCCGGTGCTGCTGTTTTGTACCATGAGCCGGGTCCATATGGAGCAGCTCGAGGTCACGCCGGCGATTGCCTACATGGGTGCGCTGGCCCTGGCTTTTGGCGGCATGTTCTGGTGGCGCGGGCTTAATCGCAGTGCTGCGGTGCTGGCGCTGGCGGTGACTTACAGCAATGCCGTCATGATTGGCATCCCGCTGGTCTCGCTGGCCGGGGGCGAGGCCGGTCTGGTGACCCTTTTCACGCTGATTCCAATCCATTCCCTGGTGTTGCTCACGGTCGCCACGATGGCGTTCGAGAGCGCGATGGCGCATGAAAGCACGGAGCAGTCGAAAGGCGCAGGATGGCGCGCGCTGCGCGTTGGTGCCCAGGCTCTGGGCCGCGCCATGCTGCACCCGGTACCGCTGCCCATCATTGCCGGCTTGTTGTTCGCGCAAACCGGCTGGGTGATTCCAGCCTGGCTCGGCACGCCCATGGGCTGGATGGGAAAGGCCTTCGGGCCACTCGCGCTGTTGCTGGTGGGAGGCGCCCTGGCAACGTCGTTGATCGGCGCGCAGCTACGCCCCGCGCTGGCGCTGTTTGCCATCAAGAATCTGGTGGTTCCGCTGGTCGCGGCTGCGTTCGGCCTGCTGCTCGGAATGCAGGGATTGCCGCTATTTTTGCTGGTGGTCACTGCGGCGTTGCCCATCGGCGCCAACGCATTCCTGTTTTCGCAGCGTTACGGCGTGGCGCAGGACTTGATCACTGCCAGCGTGGCACTCTCCACGCTGTTGTCGCTCGTCAGCGTATCGTTGGTGATCGTGTTGCTCGGCCACTATTGAAGCAACGCAGGCTGTTCGCAGCTCAAGGCGCGAGGCGCTCGCGCTTCCAGCCCCGCGGCCCTTCTGCGGAGTAACGCAGCCGGTCGTGCAGGCGGCTCTTGCGGCCCTGCCAGAACTGCCAGCTGTCGGGCTTGAGCCGGTACCCGCCCCAATGCGGCGGGCGCGGCGGTTGCAGCAGGAACTGCGCTCCGTAACGCGCCGCGTTTGCGACCAGCATGGCGCGGCTGGATATCACTTGCGACTGCGGTGACGCCCAGGCGCCGATGCGCGAATCGAGGGGACGACTGTGGAAGTAGGCGTCACTCTGCTCGGACTCGACCTTCTCGACAATACCTTCGATGCGCACAAGCCGCTCCAGCTCGACCCAGTGAAACTGCAACGCGGCGTACGGGTTGCCTGCCAGTTCCTGGCCCTTGCGACTGTCATAGTTGGTGTACCAGACGATACCGCGCGCATCCAGGCCCTTGATCAGCACGACCCGGGTGCTGGGTCGCAAATCACTGCCCACGGTCGCCAGCGTCATGGCGTTGGGCTCGGGCACTGCGGCCTTGATGGCTTCGTCCAGCCATTGGCTGAACTGTTGCAACGGGTCGGCGTGCGACGCGTCTTCGTCAAGTTCAGCACACTCGTAACTTTTGCGCAGGTCGGCTAGGGTGGTCATGGGGGGAGTATAGGAACTGGAGCTTCCCGCGTCTCGTACGCTGGATCGTTCAATCTGGTAGGCGACGCGGCACCCTCAGGTTGCCAAAGCAGCACCTTCGGCATTCGTGGCGTCTTGGCTAGCGCGGCGGGCGTCCGCGCCGGGCCGCCTCCAATCGCGCAGATGGTGTTTGTGGCACTCCATGTGGTTGGCGTGACAACGGCACGCGCTAAAGCAGTGGCGGTCAAGCAAGCTGCATAGTGCGCCACAACGTCACCTGCGCGCGTGCGCAGGCGCCCCGCCGTGGACGCCCACCGCGCTGGCCAACCGGCAACAAACGCCGAAGGTTGCAGGTAGTTAAAACAAGCGCCCGGACGATCAAACGAACCCTACGCAACGCAACGCTACTGTGCATGCCGCAATAACTGGCGCAATGCAACGTCATCAACGCCGTGCTGCTGCAAGGTACGCAGCGTCTGTTGCGCGTACTCCAGTGTCGTGCCGTATCGCCCACACGAGACAGAAAAGATCTCGCGGTAACGCTGCGCCGGGAGTGCGCCAGTGAAATTCGGGCTTTGGCGCGACAGTGTGAAAGCCCGGGCCCGGACCGGGCCGCCACTGGTCTGACAATCCAGCCATTTCGGGTCATACACCCCGGTCACCATTTCGCGCTCCCATAGCTGGCGCAAAACGGTCGCGCCGACGGCGCGGTCAACACGCAATACCGCTCCCTGGCAACTGCCGCCCGACAGCAGGGCGAACACCAGGCCAGGGCAGTCCGGCGTACCGCGGTTGACGCGGCTCCACATCTTGAGTGCGCGATGCCACCCATACACACGTGCTGTGCGCTGCTCGGCCACCGCGAAATCGGGGCGCCAGATCAGCGATGCGTAGGCAAACACCCACAGGTCGCTGCGTCCGCCCCATTCGCGCAGGGCGTGCTGCAGCATTGGCTCAGGATCGCGCAACGGTGCCGGGTACTGGAAGGGCGGGATGGCTGTGTTCACGTCAGGTCGCAATGGTAAGGGCAGTCGGACGGGGCACCCGGATCGCGCAGCCGCGGCGGCTGCGCAGCGCGCCGCCAGTGCTGCGAAGACCGACGTTTTGGTAACCAACTGGTAACTGGGGGTGGGTACGAAGTGGTCGATTCGGGCTACTATCAGGCTTGTAACAAAGTTACCAAACCCCATGAAACTCCACGAAACCGTCGAACGCGTCACGCAGCGCATCCGCCAGCGCAGCGCCGCCACCCGCAGCACCTATTTACAACGCCTGGAACGCCTGGCGCAGCGCAAACCCGGTGCCGAACGCATGGGTTGTGCCAATGTGGCGCATGCTCTGGCGTCGATGCCCGACGCAGACAAGGCAGTGGCGATGCCGCGTCCGGTCGGGATTCCGATCCATGCGCCGCGTGCGCCGAATATCGGTATCGTCACCGCCTACAACGACATGTTGTCGGCCCATGCGCCGTTGCAGCATTACCCGGATCTGATCAAGGCCGAGGCGCGGCGTCTGGGCGCCACGGCCCAGGTCGCAGGCGGTGTGCCGGCCATGTGTGATGGCGTCACGCAGGGTACGCCGGGCATGGAACTGAGCCTGTACTCGCGCGACGTAATCGCCATGGCGACTGCAGTGTCGCTGTCGCACGACATGTACGACGCTGCGCTGATGCTCGGCGTGTGCGACAAGATCGTTCCGGGTCTGCTGATTGGCGCATTGCATTTCGGCCATTTGCCAACCGTGTTTGTGCCGGCCGGTCCGATGACGTCAGGCCTGTCGAATACGGCCAAGTCCCAGGTGCGCGAACTTGCCGCGCAGGGCCTGGTCGGTCGCGACGAGTTGCTGCAGGCAGAGTCGCAGGCCTACCATGGTCTGGGCACCTGCACCTTCTACGGTACCGCCAACAGCAACCAGATGCTGCTGGAGGCGATGGGTCTGCACGTGCCGGGCACCGCGTTTGTCAATCCCGGCGCTGCGTTGCGCGAGCAACTCACGCTGGAAGCCGTGCGGACCGTGCTCGGAAAACCCACCGCCAACAACGCTGTGCAGAATGCCAAGGTGGACGCCGCCTGTACCCCGATCGGGCGCCTGGTCGACGAACGCAGCATCGTGAACGCGATGGTGGCGCTGCTGGCGACCGGTGGCTCGACCAACCACCTGATCCACTGGGTTGCGGTGGCCCGTTCGGCCGGCATCGTGATCGACTGGGACGACTTTTCCGCCCTGTCCGACGTGGTGCCACTGCTGGCACGTATCTACCCCAACGGCAGCGCCGACGTGAACCAGTTCCAGGCCGCCGGCGGCCCTGCTTATGTGCTGCGAGAACTGATGAACAGCGGCCACATGCACGCCGATGTGGCCACCGTCAGCCCGCGCGGCTTGACGGCCCACACCGAACTGCCCGCGCTCGAAAGC
>JAJAZK010000485.1 GCA_026785765.1 Rhodoferax sp.
CCTGCCGGTTTGCATTGCCGTCTGCGTGGGTGGTGGCCAGGTCGGCTAAAATGGTGTTGCGGGCGGGGTTGCACCGCGCCTGGGCGCGAAACCTGCCACTTTTGACATGAGCGATCGACTCGGGAAAGTTGGAAAAGACGATGTCGAGTTGCCCACCCATGAGGTCCGTCATCGAGGGCGCGCCGCCACGGTAAGGCACATGCGTCATCTGCGACTGGTTGATGTCGTTGAACAGCGCCATCGTCAGGTGCGGCGGCGTGCCATTGCCACTGGAGCCGGCGTTGAGCGGACGCGCCTTGGCCACCTTCATCAAGTCGCGGAAGTCGGTGATCGCACTGTTGGAGGGCACCACGATCAGCATCGGCGAGCCGGCCAGCAGGGCGACCGGGCGCAGGTCGCTCATGAAGCTGTAGGGCGCGTCCGGGAACAATGTGACGTTGGCGGCGTGGGTCAGGGTGATTGCCAGCAGGCTGCTGCCATCAGGTGTGGACTTGGCCACCTGATCGGCGCCAATCTGTGCATTGCCACCGGCCTTGTTCTCCACCAGCACCGGCACTTTTAGAACCTCCGTCAGCTTCTGGGCAACGGCGCGCGCCATCACATCGGTCAAGCCGCCCGGCGGGAACGGGACAATGTATTTGACCGTCATGCCGGCGCGCAGAAACTCCTGGCCATGGGCCAGACCTTGTGCTCCCAACAGGGCTGCGGCGGCGACGCCACCAAGTAGTTCACGTCGTTGCATGCTGGGACTCCTGGGGCGGCCCTAAGCCGCCAGTTGGGTGAGCTGGGAAAAAAGCGCGTCGGGAATGGTGATGCCGCTGCGCTGCGCCTGTTGTTCGAGCGCCAGCCGACGCGCGCCTGCCAGGCGCACGCCGTCGTCGATCAGCATCTCCGAGATCACCGCTTCCATGCGTTCGTAGTACACGTCGCTGCCTGCAAGGGCGCCCGGATCGATCACTATAAAGGCCTGGCCGATCCGCGGCTGGTTGCCCGCATCGACAAAAAACGACGATGCCTCGAAGCCGAAGCGGGCCCCAATCGTTGCCGTCACCAGCAGTTCGACCATCAGCGCCAGAATCGCCCCCTTGGGACTGGTCGCAGCGCCGACCGGCAACATCGAGCCCAGCATGCCGGCCTTCGGGTCCGTGGTGGGCTGGCCGTTTGCGTCGAGCGCCCAGCCCAGCGGGATCGCTTTTCCGTCCTTGGCCGCCAGCATGAGTTTGCCGCGCGCGACCTCACTCAGGGACAGATCGATCATCAGAGGCGGCGCGTCCTTGCGCGGGAAAATCGCCGCCACCGGATTGGTACCGAAGACCGGGTGTTTTCCACCGGCAGCCGGCATGGCGGCGGGCGAGTTGGCAAAACCGAGCCCTACCATGCCAGCCTCTGCGACGGAGCGCAGGTGGTCTACCAGCACGCCGCAATGGTGGCTGTTGGTGACACCGGCGAAACACACGCCGAGCTCGCGTGCCGTGCGGACGGCTTCCTGCACAGCAAGATCGCAGGCCGGAAAGGCGAGACCCTGGTGCGCATCGACCAACAGCGCGGCACCTTTGCGCCGCGCCACGGTGGCAAGCGCGGCACCATCGGCGCGGCCGTTGCGCAAGTGCGTACCGTATTGCGGCACCCGGCTCAGGCCGTGGCCGGCCAGGCCCTGGGCGTCCGCGCGCACGAGCGCGCGGGCGGTGGAGGCGGCCATGGCGGCGCTGGCACCAGCCTGGCGTAAGGCGCGTTCTGCCAGAGCGGTAGCCTGGTCCAGGCTCAGTTGTGTCATGCTGCCAGAGCCTGCAATACCTTATCGGCGATCAGGAAGGACACCCGTTCGTTCGACTCCAGACTCACGCCCGAGATATGCGGTGTGAGCAACAAGTTGGGGCAGTTGGCGAGCGCCTCCGAAGCGGCAAACGGTTCCTGGTCAAACACATCGATCGCGGCACCGCCGAGGTGGCCCAGCCGCAATGCCGATGCAACCGCCTGCAAGTCGACGATATGGCCGCGCGAGGTGTTGATGAGTATTGCGCCGGCCTTCATCGAGGCAATCCGGCCGGCGTCAAACAGGCCGCGTGTCGCATCTACCAGCGGTACGTGCAAGGTAATCACGTCGGATTGCTGGACCAGTTCCTCCAGCGTTACCCGCTTGATGCCACTGTCCCGAAAGACTGGCGCATCCTTGTCCAGCATGGCGTCGAAGGCGATCACCTCCATACCCAGTCCGCGTGCCAGCCGTGCCGTCAACTGGCCGATCGAGCCAAAGCCGATCACGCCCAGTTTCTTGCCGCTGGTTTCCCGCCCATTGCCCAAGGCATTGCGTGGCCACTGTCCGGCCGCCACAGCTGCTGTCGACGCGAAAGCGCCGCGCAGCAAAAGCATGGCGCTGGTGACGACGTACTCCGCCACACTCAAGGCGTTGGCCCCGGTGGCGGGAATCACGCGCATGCCGCGTGCCTCGCAGCCGGCCACGTCAATATTGTCGAGCCCGACACCGAGCCGTCCGACCACGGTGCAGCGCACCAGGGCCGTCAGCAGCGCGTCGCGTACCTGGGTCCGGTTGCGTACCACCAGTGCATCCGTAGTAGCGGCCTCAAGCAACATGCGCGGCGCATCGTCGACCAGCGCCGGGTCGTACAAAACCTCATGGCGCGCGCGCAGTTGCGCCACGGCACGTTCGTCCATGAACTCGGTGATGGTGATGCGGGCCATTGCGCTACCCTGACTCAGGCGCTTTCGTACAGACGTGTCAGCACGAACTCGCGGTGGCCCAGCGCCTCGGCGGCAGTCAGGCGGCCGTTGGCGGTGCGCAACATGCATTCGAGCAGCTTGTCGCCGGCCTGGTCGAGGCTGAGCTCGCGTTGCAGCAGGCCGGTGGTGTCCACATCGATGTGTTCACTCATGGTGCGCACCGTGCGCGGGTTGGCGCAAATCTTGATGACCGGCACGATGGCATTGCCAATCACATTGCCCTGGCCGGTCGGGAAAAAATGCACGGCGTATCCTGACGCGGCGCACAACGTGACCATCTCTGCGGCGGCACTGCTCGAGTCCATGAACCACAGCCCGGGGTGGGTGGGCGTCTCGGCCTTGTCGATCACGCCGTCGACGGTGCAGACCTTGCCGATTTTCTGGATGTTTCCAAGTGCCTTCTCCTCGATGGTGGTCAGGCCGCCGGCGATATTGCCCTTGGTCGGCTGGCTGTCGGACAGGTCGCTGGTCTTGTGGCGATTGATCACGTCCTGGTAACGGTCGAACATGAAATGGAACTTCTTGCGCACGTCGTCGTTGGCGCAGCGCGCGGAGACGATGTGTTCGCCACCGGTCAGTTCCGTCGTCTCGCCAAAACACAGGTAGTTGCCCAGGGGGTGCAGCTTGTCAAAGGCGTTGCCAACCGTGGGGTTGGCGCCGCAGCCGCTGGTGGTGTCGCTCTCGCCGCATTTGGTGCTGATCCACAGGTCGGAGATCGGGCATTCCGTACGCTGCTTTTCGCTGGCCCATTGCACGTATTCGCGCGCCGCCTTGCTGGCGCGCATGATGGTGTCATGGTCGCCGTGCAACTCGATGCCGTAACCGACCACCGGCTTGCCAGTGAGCTTGATGCCCTCGACCACTTTCTGCGTCCAGCCGTCCTCGATGCCGATCACGACGACCGCTGCCACGTTGGGGTTGCTGCCCGCACCAATCAGGGTCCGGAAATGCAATTCGAGGTCGGCGCCGAACTGTAGCCGGCCGTAGGGATGGGGAATCGCCATCACGCCCTTGATGTTGTGGGCAACCGCCTCTGCGGCGGCGTTGGACAGATCGTCCAGCGGCAACACGATGACATGATTTCGTATGCCGACGCGGCCGTTTTCACGGCGGTACCCGAGGAAAGTGGTGTCTTTACTGATGATGGACATGGATTTCTTTCAATTGTTTTGGGTGACGGCAGCGCAGGTTTACAGGTTTACAGGTTTACCAGCGCTTGGTCTTGATGTTGTGCACATGCGCGTGTTGCCCGGTCACGATGGGCGCCACGACCTTGCCCATGTCGATGCCATACTTCCAGACGGTGTCTCCAATGGCCATGTTCTTGAGCGCCACCTTGTGCCCGATCGGTATGTCCTGCAGAGCAGCGACATCGATCATGCGGTCCTCGTCCATGATCCAGCCGGTCATGGATGTACCGGCCTTCACGCCCTCTACCACCACAACCGCCACGGTGTCCTTGGCGTCGTGCAATACGAAATGAATCATTGATGCTCCAGTCTTTGGTTTCTACGCAATGAGGCGCAGTTTAGTGGGCTTGTTTGGTGTGTCAACAAAGTCATCTTTATGAATTGAATGAACTGGGTGTTCGCCGCTACACTGCGCTGCGACCATGAAGATTGACGAACTGCAATTCACGGTGCTGACTCAACCCGGCGCGGCGCCGCTGTACCGCCTGGTCAAGCGCGCGTTGCTGCGCGTCATCGAATCCGGCCAGTGCCGGCCGGGGCTGGCCCTTCCCAACGAGGCGGACATTGCGACGGCGTTCGGTGTGAGCATCGGCACCTTGCGCCGCGCGGTAGACGAACTTGTGCACGAACATGTGCTGGTACGCCGCCAGGGCAGGGGCACGTATGTGGCTTTGCACAACAGCGACCGCTTCATGTTCCAGTTCTTTCATGTCGAGCCGCGTCCGGACCCGCGTTACGCCGACGTTGTCCCGAAGCGGGAATACCCGATGGTCGAATGTGTTGCGTTTGAGCGAGAGCGCGCCAGCGAGGCCGACGCTACCGCCTTGCGCATACAGCCGGGGGAGCCCGTGTTTCGCATTGACAACCGGTTGTCCCTGGGCGGACGCGCGGTCGTGCATGACCGCATCAGCGTGGCGGCCCAGATGTTCAAGGGATTGACCGAGAAACGCTTGCTCGATCGGCCAAGCACGATCTACAACCTGTACCAGACCGACTTTGGTATCACGGTGCTGCGTGCGCAGGAGCGCACCCGAGCGTGTGTTGCCGACGCTACGATGTCTCGCCTGCTCGGGGTGGCGAACGGCATGCCGGTGCTGGAGGTACATCGCTTGGCGCTGACCTTCGGTGAAAAGCCGGTCGAGTTCCGGGTGTCTACCGTTAACACCCTGCACCATGACTATGTGAGCGTTTTGTCTTAGCTGCCTGTCGGGCTGCTATGCGGTGGCAGCGATCTGGCGGCGCTTCAGCCAGTCTTTCCAGCGCCAGGCCCAGTAGCCTTGGGTCGACCATGCCCCGCGGCTGGCGGTTGCGCGACGCTGACCCAGCGCAACGAACTGCAAACGCGGACCTTGCCAAGTGCAGGCGCGTGGCGCGGCACCCGAACGTAGCAAGACCAGGTTGGCAGGCAGCCACTTTCCGCGGGCCGACCGGGTTCGACCCCCGGCAGAAACACATCTTGATGGCTGAAAGAGCGCAGGCAGTTGTCGGTGACCAGATCGCCTGCTGTCGATACAGCCAGGCCGCTGTGCTGCGGCCAGTCGGGGGTTTGCGCTACCAGCGTGATCTGCTGGCCCGCAAGGGGTGCGCTGCAAGTTTGCGCAGCAGTTTTGTAGATGGGACGGCCCCCCGCCCAGCAGAACCAGTCGCTGGTCGTGAACGCCTGTGTAAGGCCCCAATTTATTCACCGCCATGGCCGACATTCTTCCATGGCCCTGTGCCGCCGGACGCTGGCGTCAACGAAAGCTGCGCCACCCCCACCGGATGCGAGTGACCGTGGTGATGCAGCACAACGCGGCGAAGGAGTAGGCGAGGGCTGCGAAATGGTGCGGCCACAGACACATGGCGACGAACAACGCCAGCGTTTCGGTCGCCTCGGTCAGGCCGCCTAAAAAATAGAACGACTTGTCGGGATACGCCAGGTTGCTTAGCTGGCGTTTTTCGGCAATCACGGCGAAAGCCAGGAAACTAGCCATGGTCCCGACAAAGGCCGCCAGCAGCACTGCCGCCGCGAGGGCGTTTTGTTGGGGATTCGCGAGCGCAAACGCCAACGGAATGGAAGCGTAAAACACAAAGTCCAGCACAATGTCCAGGAAACCGCCGACGTCGCTCACCTGGGTCATGCGCGCCAGAGCGCCGTCGAGCGCGTCACACAGCCGCGACAACAGGATCGCCGAGATCGCTGGCAGATAGTGGCCGGTGGCAACCAGTGCGGCTGCCAGCATTCCCAACCCAAACCCGATGAGGGTTATCTGGTTGGCGCCAACGCCGGTGGCTGCAATCATGCGCGCCAGCCTCTGTACCAGCGGCCGGATCAGGGCGCCGGCCGCCCGGTCAAACAAGGTTGGTCTCCCCGGGCCGTTGCCCTAGGTTGGTCACATGCGCCGGATCGGCAATATCGGCTTCGTCATGGGTCACCGTGCGTATCGGAATCTGGCGTTTCCTTGTTAGGGCAAATACGAATTCCCGCAGTCGTGCACGCAGGTCGCGGTCCAGTTTCGAAAACGGCTTCTGGCCCGGCTCGACACTGAACTCCAGGTCCCGGATCGGCGTTGTGCAGGTGGTATCGAGCAGTTCAATATGCAGGTGCAAGGTCATGGTTGGTTTGGTTGTGCAGCCGGACGCGCCGCAGGACCGGGGTGATAATACGCGCGACCTTGCGGTGGTGCCGCTCCCGGCCTGCCGCTGAAGCGTCAAGGGAGAACCTGGATGAAGAAGCTGCTGCTAGTGGCGCTCGTGGCTGCCTGTTCTGTTGCGCTTGCGCAAAGCAGCCCGGCCAAGAAGGAACTGGTCGCCAAGATACTGCAATTGCAGCAACCGGCGATAGAAGCCATGGCCCGTGCAATGGCGGAGCAACCGGCGGCGCAGGTGATGCAAGGCGCAGGCAACCTCCTGCAGACCCGCATCCCCCCTGAAAAGCGCGACGCGATTGCCAAGGATATCCAGGCGGACTTGAAGAAGTATGTCGACGAAGCCGTGCCCCTGGTGCGCGAACGGGCGCTTAAGCTTGCCCCGACCACCATCGGCGCAGTGCTGGAG
>JAJAZK010000486.1 GCA_026785765.1 Rhodoferax sp.
AACCCCCGATTTTGCCCTCAAACCAAAGCCCCCTCGGTGCCTTGCCGGCGCGTTTTCGCCGACAACGCATTTTGCTGGTCGGTTGCGGAGATGTCGGTTTGCGCGTGGCACGGTTGTTGCGCCCGCGTGTGGCACTAATAGCGCTGACTTCGTCGGTGGCCAAAGTGGAGGCTTTGCGCCACGCCGGGGTCGTGCCATTGCTGGGCAACCTGGATGATCCGGCAAGCTTGCGCCGTCTGTCCGGTCTGGCGACACAGGTGCTGCATCTGGCGCCGCCACCGCCGCAAGGATGGGCGGATCTGCGAACGCGCAACCTGACCCGGGCGCTGCTGCGACGCTCCGCACCGGCAGCGCTGGTGTATGCGTCCACCAGTGGCGTCTATGGCGACTGCGCGGGGGCCTGGGTCACCGAGTCACGTGCCACCCGCGCCGATACTCCGCGCGCACGTCGGCGTGTCGATGCCGAGCGTGCGGTGCGCTTTTTTGGCCGCACGCGCGGCGTGCGCAGCAGTATCTTGCGCATCCCCGGCATTTATGCGCCCAACCGGGCAGGCGGGACGCCGCGCCAGCGCCTGGAGCGGGGAACACCGGTTTTGCGCCAGGAAGACGACGTCTATACCAACCATATTCACGCGGACGACCTGGCGCGGGCCTGCGTTGCCGCCTTGTGGCGGGGTCAGGCGCAACGGGTCTACAACATTGTCGACGACACGCAACTTAAAATGGGTGATTACTTCGACTTAGCGGCAGACCTGTATAGCCTGCCGCGCCCGGCGCGAGTGGCACGCGGGACGGCAGAACACGAACTGCCGCTGCTGCTGCTGAGTTTCATGTCCGAGTCGCGCCGGCTGCGCAACACTCGCTTGAAACGGGAACTGCGGTTGGTGCTGCGTTACCCGACAGTGCACACCGGACTGGTGACGCCCCCGACAGCCTCCTAGATCCCGGCCGGTCGGCGCATGGTGCTCATGCGGTCAACTGGTTTGAGCACGATCGTCTTGATCTCGGCACCTTGCAACACGGTCAGCGCAATGTCGGTGTCCGGGCGCGCGCGGTCCCATACCTTCTTGTAAAACTCCTCCAGCGTCGAGACCTTCTGGCCGTCCACTGCCAGCACCAGATCGCCGGGCTCCAGTCCGGCCCGCTGGGCCGGGCTTTCCTTGTTGACCCGCACGATTTGCACCCGTCCCGATTGTTCGGTCGATGTCAGCCCGACCCAAGGCCGGCGGCTGACCGCCGTGCCGCCGGTGCGTTGCATCTCGGCCAGGATCGGTTTAAGCAGGTCTACCGGTACAAACATGTTGCCAGGCAGGCGCCGGTTACCGCCCATGGCGTCACTTACCAGCAGGCTGCCGATACCGATCAGCTCACCCTTCTGGTTGAACAGCGGTGCGCCGGAGTGGTTGCCGATTGGCGGACTCGTGAAGGCGGCGGAATCGATGTGGTATTCCCAGTAGCCGGAAAACGCGCGTTTGCTCACCAATTGCGTCATGTTGACGTCGCCGTCTTCGCCCTGGCTCTGGGCGCCGGTGGCGGCCATCAAGGCGGCGCCCATTGGCACATCTTTCAGGCTGCCCAATGGCACTGGTTCGATGCCGCGCAGCGGCAGCAAGGCGCGCACCAAGCCAAAGCCGGTTGCCAGATCAAACGCTACCGCCTGTGCCGGCAGCGTCTTGTTGTCCTGCGTCGTGATCTGGATAGTCTGCGCTTCCATCATCAGGTAACCGATGGTCAGAATCAGCCCGTCCGGACCAATCACTACACCCGAGCCTGTACGCTCTTTGCCCAGCGTTTCCGCCGAACGGGCGTCGTCGGCGACGTTGACCTTGAGCCCGACCACCGCCGCGTTCGCCCGGGTGAAGGCTGCCATCGACGACTGGGTCGTCTCCGGCGCGGCGCTGGCGGCGCTGAGTCCGGCGCTGGCCAGCAGTGCCGAGGCGGCAAACACACTGACAATCACCCTGCGCAATATGGCGACTTGCATCGTGGGCTCCAAAAGTAATAGAAAAGGAACAAAGGATGCGCCAAAAGCGGCGCCTGTGCAAGTCAGGGGTTTCTGCGCCATTGGAGAACCCAATGGGTGGTGCCGGAGGCCGGAATCGAACCGGCACGGGTTTTACCCCGCGGGATTTTGAGTCCCGTGCGTCTACCAATTTCACCACTCCGGCAGCGAAGAGAGAAGAGCGAAATTATGGCACAGTGCATGCCATGCAATACCCAACCATCGAAGACGCAATTGGCAAGACCCCGCTCGTTGCCCTGCAGCGAATCGGTGCTGTGGAGGCCAGTGCGCGCGGCAACGTGGTGCTGGGAAAACTCGAGGGCAACAACCCGGCTGGCTCGGTGAAGGACCGCCCGGCACTGTCGATGATCCAGCGCGCCCAGGAGCGTGGCGAGATCAAGCCGGGCGACACGCTGATCGAGGCCACTTCCGGCAATACCGGCATCGCGCTGGCCATGGCGGCGGCGATCAAGGGTTATCGAATGGTGTTGATCATGCCGGAGGACTTGTCGATCGAGCGCGTGCAGACCATGAAAGCATTTGGGGCCGAGCTGATTCTCACGCCAAAGAGCGGCGGCATGGAGTACGCGCGCGACCTGGCCGGGCAGATGGAAAAAGCCGGCAAGGGGGTGGTGCTGGACCAGTTCGCCAACCCCGACAACCCGCGCATCCATTTTGAGACCACCGGGCCGGAGATCTGGGCCGACACGGGTGGGAACATCACCCATTTCGTGAGCGCCATGGGAACCACCGGTACGATTACCGGCGTATCGCGCTTTCTGAAGCAGAAAAACCCGCTGGTGAAGATCATCGGCGCGCAACCGTCGGAAGGTTCGCGGATTCCGGGCATCCGCAAATGGCCGCAGGAGTATCTGCCCAAGATCTACGACCCCAGCGCCGTCGACGAGTTGGTGTACGTTAGCCAGGTCGATGCCGAGCAGATGTGCCGGCGGCTGGCGCGCGAAGAGGGCATTTTTGCCGGCGTCTCGGCGGCGGGCGCATGCTGGGTGGCGCAGGAGATCAGCCGCCGCGAAAGCGCGGCCACGATCGTGTTTATCGTTTGTGACCGTGGGGATCGTTATCTGTCCACCGGCGTCTTCCCGGCCTGACGCGGTGGCCCACAGTTTCAAGTTCTGCCCCCAGTGTGCCACTGCGCTGGAGAGCATCGCGCAGATGGAGGATGGTGGCTGGAAAGAGCGGCTGCGCTGCGCTGCCTGTGGTTACACCCACTGGAACAACCCGACGCCGGTGCTGGCGGCGGTGATCGAATACCAGGGGCAGGTCCTGCTGGCGCGCAACGCAGCCTGGCCAGGCAAGGTGTTCGCGCTGATTACCGGCTTCATGGAGGCGGCAGAGTCGCCCAATGAAGGCATTGCGCGCGAGATCACGGAAGAGACCAATTTGCAGACTTCGGAGCTAAACCTGATTGGTGTCTACGATTTCCAGCGCATGAACCAGGTCATCATCGCCTACCACGCCGTGTGTAGCGGCGAGGTTCGCCTTTCACCCGAACTCGCCGAGTACAGGCTGTTTGACCACGCCGATGTGTTGTGCTGGCCGGCCGGTACCGGCTACGCGATGGCCGACTGGCTGACGTCGCGCGGCTACACCCCCAAGTTTGCCGATTGGTCGCGCCGATAGAGTGGAGTTGAGATCACTCGCACGGCAATTCTGCATAAAATCGAGGCAACCTAAGGAACCGAGATGAACGCTGATATCGAAGTCGACGCCCGTGGCCTGAACTGCCCGCTGCCAATTCTCAAGGCCAAGAAGGCGCTTAACGGCATGCAAAGCGGCCAGACGCTTCGCATCGTGTCCACGGACTCCGGGTCGGTGCGTGACTTCCAGGCGTTTGCCAAACAGACCGGCAATGAACTGATGGAACAGCAAGCCGTTGCAGGTGACTACATCCACCTGATGCGCAGGCGCTGAGGGGCTCTCAGGCCAGGCGTGCCAATTGCTCGCGCACCTTGGACAGGGTAGCGACGAAGTCGGCCACGCGTTTGCGCTCTTGCTCGATCACTGCCGCTGGCGCCTTGGCAACAAAGGCTTCATTCGATAATTTGCCGTTCGCCCGGCCGATCTCACCTTCGATACGGCTGGCTTCCTTGCCCAGGCGAAGCTTTTCGGTTGCCACGTCGATCTCCATGTACAGGCAGATGCGCGCAGCGCCGACCACCGCCACCGGGGAGGCCTGCGCGGCGGCAGTCCACGCCGCTTCATCGTCGAAGATGCGCACTTCGGAGAGCTTGGCGAGGGCCTGCAAGACCGGCGCCCCGCTGCGCAGGAAGGCCGCTTCTTCTGGCTGGCTGGCCACCACAAACAGCGGCAGACGGGTGGCCGGTGACAAGCCCATTTCACCGCGCAGGTTGCGGCAGCCGTCCACCAGCAATTTGAGCTTGGCCACATAGGCTACGGCCTGTGCGTCGATGCGTTCAGGTTGGCTGACCGGATACGGTGCAATCGAGACGGAAGGGCCAACCCGGCCGGCCACGGGAGCGACTTTTTGCCACAACTCTTCGCTGATAAACGGAATCACCGGATGCGCCAGGCGCAAGATGGTCTCCAGTACCCGGATCAGGGTGCGCCGCGTGGCCCGTTTCTCGGCATCGCTGCCAGTGTTGATCTGCACCTTGGCGATCTCCAGGTACCAGTCACAGAACTCGTCCCAGACAAACTGGTAGATCGCATTGGCCACGTTGTCGAGCCGGTACTCCTCGAAGCCCCTGGCGACCTCGGCCTCGGTAAGTTGCAGCGCCGATGTGATCCAGCGGTCGGCCTGGCTGAAGGACAGGTATCCATGGGCCACTCCGCCGGGGGCACATTCGGCCTTGCTGTGCTCCTTCAGGCCGCAGTCCTGGCCTTCGCAGTTCATGAGCACAAAACGCGTGGCGTTCCATAACTTGTTGCAGAAGTTGCGGTAACCCTCGCAGCGCTTGCTGTCGAAGTTGATGTTGCGCCCGAGCGAGGCGAGCGCGGCGAAGGTGAAACGCAGGGCATCGGCACCAAACGCCGGAATGCCATCGGGAAACTCCTTTTGCGTGTTCTTGCGCACCTGTGGCGCTGTTTCGGGCTTGCGCAGACCGTCGGTGCGTTTGGCCAGCAGGGATTCGAGCGTGATGCCGTCGATCAGGTCCACCGGGTCGAGCACATTGCCTTCGGACTTGCTCATCTTGTGGCCCTGCGCGTCGCGCACCAGGCCGTGGATGTAGACATGCTTGAACGGCACGCGGCCGGTGAAGTGGGTCGTCATCATGATCATGCGCGCGACCCAGAAGAAGATGATGTCGTAGCCCGTCACCAGCACACTCGAGGGCAGGTAGAGGTCGTAGTCCGATAGTTTGGATTGCGGCGCTGCCGGGCCGCTCAAAGGCGCTGCAGCCTCCCCGGGGGGCTGCGATGGCACGTCAGTGCCGAGCGTGGCGGCCTTCAGCGGCCAACCGGTGGTGGAGAACGGCACCAGCGCCGACGAATACCAGGTGTCGAGCACGTCGTCGTCGCGCCGCAGGGCGCCGCTGTAGCCAGCCGCAGTGGCCTTGGCGCGGGCCTCGTCTTCGCTGCGGCCCACAAAAAGTTCCCCGGCCTCGCCATACCATGCCGGAATCTGGTGGCCCCACCAGAGTTGGCGGCTGATGCACCAGTCCTGGATGTTGTTCATCCACTGGTTGTAGGTATTGACCCAGTTCTCCGGCACAAAACGCACGGCGCCGGATTGCACTGCGTCGATCGCCTTCTGCGATATCGATTTGCCCGTTGCGTCGCCCGCGCCAACCTTGCGCAGGGCGACAAACCACTGGTCGGTGAGCATGGGCTCTACCACCTGGCCGGTACGCGCACATACAGGCAGCATCATCTTGTGCGGTTTGCTCTCCAGCAGCAACTGCTGCTCCTGCAGGTCGCGCAGCACCGCCTTGCGCGCCTCGAAGCGGTCCATGCCCTGGTACGGCACCGGGCCGTTGCCATTGACCTTGGCATCCAGTGTGAAGATGGTGATCAATGCCAGACCGTGGCGCATTGCACAGGCATAGTCGTTGAAGTCGTGTGCACCCGTGATCTTGACGCAGCCGGAGCCAAAGCTGCGATCGACGAAGTCGTCGGCGATGATGGGGATGCGCCGGTTGCACAGCGGCAGGTCGACCAGCTTGCCCAGCAAATGGGTGTAACGCGTGTCGTCCGGGTGCACCGCCAGCGCCCCGTCAGCCATCATGGTCTCGGGTCGGGTGGTGGCGATCGTCATTCCCTTTTGCAGCACACCATCGACCAGTTGCGGCCCGTCGGCGAAGGGATAACAGATGTAATGCATCTGGCCTTGGGCCTCTGTACTTTCCACCTCAAGGTCACTGACCGCACTTTGCAGCACCGGATCCCAGTTGACCAGGCGTTTGCCGCGGTAGATCAGGCCCTGCTCATACAGACGCACAAAGGTGTCGGTCACCACGCTGGACAACTTTGCGTCCATGGTGAAGTATTCGCGGCTCCAGTCCACACTGTCCCCCATGCGGCGCATCTGCGTGGTGATGGTGTTGCCACTTTTCTCCTTCCACTCCCAGACCCGGGCGACAAAGTTCTTGCGCGCTTCGGCCGGGGTCGGGCCCATGGCATGGCGCGCGATGCCCTGCGCCTGCAACTGGCGCTCCACCACGATCTGGGTGGCAATGCCGGCGTGGTCGGTGCCCGGCACCCAGACCGTGTTGTAGCCAGACATGCGGTGGTAACGCGTCAACGAGTCCATGATGGTCTGGTTGAACGCATGACCCATGTGCAGCGTGCCGGTCACGTTGGGTGGAGGGAGCTGGATTGCGAACGACGCCACGCCGTCTTTGGGCAGCGCCGTGCCACGGTAGCCAGCCGCCGCGTAGTTGCGGCGTTCCCATTCAGGCCCCCAATGGGCCTCGATTGCGGCGGGTTCGAAGGACTTGGAGAGGCTGTTCAAGCCGGGTTGTTGCAGGGGTTCGGTCATGAACCGATTTTAAGGGACGCCCACATTGGCCGAGCCATGGCGTCACGGTCGCTGGCAATGGCAAACACCCGTCGTGCCCGTGCGTGTGTGCACCGGCTACCCGATTGTTTCAACCGGCTGGCAGCGACTCGCGCGCGGCCAGCACGCACTCCTGCAGGACCTGCGAGTCGCCAATCTGGTTGGCCAGCAGCAGGATCAGCCGCGCATTGAGCAGTTCGGACTGGGCCGGGCTCAGGCTCGCGTGGGCGTCCAGCAATTGTTCGTAGAAGGCATCGGCATCCTGCAGGTGCAAGGTGGCTTTCATGTGGTCTCTCCATGCTGCAGACCTAGCGCCTGCTCGATCACACCGACCAGGCCAGCGTCCACCGCCTCGCCGGTGGCGGCCAGGTAAGCGTCGGGGCGCAGCAGCGCCCAGGCATGTCCGAATACATGGCAGGCGCCCTGCAAATGGCCGAGCGGGTCACGCACCGCCTCGCGCGCCTGTGCCGGAGCATCGGCGCCCAGCACCTGCACCGCGCGCACAGGTGTGCCTGCGCACAGGCTGACCAGGCGCTCGCAGGACTGGGGCGGCAGGTCGCCAAACACGAGCAGCAGCAAATTGCCGCGTGCCCACAGCAGCAGATCATTGACGCAGCCAGTGCTGCCGTCGGCCCAGCGAAAGCTGACGTTTTGCACGGACACGCCACCGGTCGCAGCGCAGACGCGGGACTGGCTGTAATTGTTGGCCACCGCCATGCGGCCGGTGTTGACCAACTGGCGCGCAAACGGGTACTGCCGCGCCAGGCTGATGACGGCGCTTCGGAAAGTCCGCTCCGGCCCGTCAGAGGGGCGCAGAAAGCGCGCCGTGCGGTTGGTGACCAGCACGTTTTGTCTGGCGGCCTCCAGACGCTCGTCGTTGAAGCTGTCGAGCAGCCCGGTGCCGGCTCGGTGCTGCAACACGGCGGCGAGTTTCCAGGCCAGATTGTCGGCGTCGGCGATGCCGGTATTGCCACCACGCGCGCCAAACGGGCTGACGATCTTGGCGGTGTCGCCAATGAAAAACACGTTGCCGATGCGCAACTGGTCCAGGCACTGGCTGCGGTACGCATACGGTCCGACCCAGACGATCTCGCACTCCAGGTCATCCCCAAACTGGCGCTTGAGCCGCGCGCGCACCTGGGCCTCGCTGCTCACATAGGCTGGGTCGGCGTCGGGCTCCATCTGGTAGTCGATGCGCCACACATCGTCCGCCATCAGGTGCTGCCAGACCGAGCGGTTGTCGTTGAACGGTGCCTCGATCCAGGTATGGCGTTCGGTGGGCGGGCGTTTGGCAAAACGCACATCGGCGATACACCAGCGGTCGTCGCCACGTTTGGCCTGCATGGTGGCGCCGCACCATTGGTGGAACGGTGTGTGGGAGCCGCTGGCGTCGACTACGTACTCGGCCTCCAGGCGATAGCTGCCTGCCGGTGTTTCGACGCTGAGTATGGAAAAGCCTTGGTCCTGCGCGCAGGCCACGACGCGCGACGACCAGCGCAGGTCGACACCGGCTTGGTGGTTCGACAGCTCCTGTATCCGTTCCACCAGGAATCCTTCGATGTAGAACTGCTGGATGTTGATGAACGGCGGTTGTGCCGACAGCTGGAAGCTGCGCTGCTCGCGCAGGTCGAAGGAATACACCTCGTCGTGGCCGGCGAAGGTGCGCCCTATGCTCCACTGAACGCCTTTGCGCGCGATGCGCTCGAAGATGCCCAGCCGGTGGAAAATCTCCAGCGACTTCTGCGTGTAGCAGATGCCGCGCGAAGACGCACCTTTTACTCCGACCGAATTGTCTTCGTCCAGCAGTACCGCCTGCACTCCCTGGGCGGCGAGGGCGCAGGCCAGCGTCAAGCCGGTGATGCCAGCGCCGACGATTACCACCCGGTGGCGCAATGTGGTGCCGCTAGCCAGTTCGGGCGGCTCCACAAATGGGTATTCGGGCAGCTGGTAACCACCCTGGGCAAACTCGTAGCCGTTGGTGAAGGTGCTGGCCCGGTAGGCCGATGTGGCGGGTGTCATGGTCCGGCCAGCGCGTCAGGGCTGTGCCGCACGGTTGGCGCGTGCGGCCACTTCCGGGCGGTCGTTGGTCTTCGGCTTGAGCGGTGCTGTCGCCACGCCGTTGGGGCGTTCTGCGCGCCACTGGTGTTTGCGCGCCGTCCACTCGTTGAGCCGGGCGTGTGCCGTCTGGCTTTCCTGCAGCATCTGGAACTCGTCGGCGAGCTGCGCCGAGAGTTCCAGCCGCACGCCGTTTGGATCGAAAAAGTAGATGCTCTTGAAGATGTGGTGATCGGTGACGCCCAACACCTCGACGCCGTGCGCCTCCAGCCGGGTTTTCATGGCCTCAAGTTCGCCCACGGTGTTGACGCGGAAAGCGACATGGTTGACCCAGGCCGGCGTGTTGGGTGAGGGTAGGGCGGCTTCGTCGTCACCGAGGTGGAAAAAGGCGATGAACGAACCATCCTGCAAGCGGAAGAAGAAGTGCGTATATGGGCAATACTCGCCGGTGCTGGGCACGTAGTCACTCTGGATAATGTGGTACATCGGCAGACCCAGGATGTCTTCGTAGAAATGCCGTGTCTCCTCGGCGTCGCGGGCGCGGTAGGCATAGTGGTGCAGCTGCTGAATGGGGGCAGGCGCGGGCAGGGAAGGGTGCGACTTCAGATCGGCTGGCATGGCGAAGTTCTCCTGCGGCTGGGAAGACAGCCATCAAGATCAGTCTACCAGTAGCCAATCAATTTGCCTGTGTGCTGGCCAAGAGCGTCTTCGTCTGGTTTGGCCACTCACAATTGAAAGTAAGTATCAATTAAGGCAGCTGGATAGGCATTTTGAATGCGGGGCATTGAAGCTGCCAATTGGACGGATCGACGGCTGAGGGCTAACCTCAAGAGGTCTTCGGGCACTCTGGTGGCCGGGGCGACACATGTTTCATCAACCCCCAAGGAGATTTCCATGGCAGCACTCAAAGGCTCCAAAACGGAAGACAACCTGAAAGCCGCCTTCGCAGGCGAGTCACAGGCCAATCGCCGTTACCTGTATTTCGCGAACAAGGCCGACATTGAAGGCCAGAACGACGTGGCGGCACTGTTTCGCTCCACCGCAGAAGGCGAAACCGGACACGCACACGGTCACCTGGAGTGGCTGGAGCAATGCGGTGACCCGGCCACAGGCTTGCCGATCGGCCCGACCCGCGACAACCTGAAGGCCGCAGTCGCCGGTGAGACCCACGAGTAC
>JAJAZK010000487.1 GCA_026785765.1 Rhodoferax sp.
GCCTGCAACTGCATCAACAGGTCGTTGCGGCTGGCGCCGCCATCCACCCGCAGTTCGCGCAGCGCGATGCCCGAGTCGTTGACCATCGCGCCAAACACGTCTGCCGTCTGCAACGCGATTGCCTCCAGCGCCGCGCGCGCGATGTGCGCGGCAGTGGTGCCACGCGTCAAACCCAGCAAGGCGCCCCGGGCATGGCCGTCCCAATACGGCGTGCCCAAACCGGCAAAGGCCGGCACCAGGTACACATCACCGGTGTCATCGACCTGTTCGGCCAGCGCCTGCACTTCTTCGGCCGAGCGGATGATGCCCAGGCCATCACGCAGCCATTGCACCGCAGCACCGGCCACAAACACCGAGCCTTCGAGGGCGTAACAGGTGCGCCGCGCAGCGGGCACCGACGCCGGCCCACTCCAGGCCACGGTGGACAGCAGTTTGTGGCGGCTGGTCACTGCCGCAGTGCCAGTGTTCATCAACATGAAGCACCCGGTCCCATAGGTATTTTTGGCCATGCCCGGTGCAAAACAGGCTTGGCCAAAGGTGGCAGCCTGCTGGTCACCAGCGACACCGCTAATGCGCAGCGGCAGGCCAAACAGAGCCGGGTCGGTCACGTCCACAATGCCACTGGACGGAACCACCTGGGGCAACACTGTGCGTGGAATATTGAGTAGGCGCAGCAACTCGGTATCCCATTGCAAGGTGTGGATATTGAACAACAGCGTGCGCGACGCATTGCTGGCATCTGTCACATGGCGCCGACCGCCGGTCAGGTTCCAGATCAGCCAACTGTCCACCGTGCCGAAGGCGAGTTCTCCACCAGCGGCGCGCGCCCGCGCGCCGGGAACGTTGTCCAGCAGCCACTGCAGCTTGGTACCCGAAAAATACGCATCCAGCACCAAGCCGGTCTTGCGCTGGATCAGCGCAGCGTGGCCTTGGGCACGCAGCCGGTCGCAGTACGCGGCCGTACGCCGATCCTGCCAGACGATGGCATTGGCCACCGGAATCCCGCTGGCACGGTCCCATAAAACGGTCGTCTCGCGCTGGTTGGTGATGGCCACAGCCTCGACCTCGGACGGCTTGACACCATGGGTCTGCAAAACACTGCGGGCGACGCACAATTGCGTGCGCCAGAGGTCTGTGGCGTCGTGCTCCACCCAGCCTGGTTGGGGATAGATCTGAGCGAACTCCTGTTGCGCGGTTCCCGCCGGATTGCCGGCGCCGTCGAAGAGAATCGCACGCGAACTGGTCGTTCCCTGGTCGAGCGAAAGAATGTATTGCATGGGGCTCCAAGGTTACCGTAGACCCGCCTTCTGGCAACTGGCTGGGCCTGGCCTGCATTATTGACTTACCGAACCCAACAGCGCGAAATCGGACGGTGCCCGTCACGACGACAATGGCCAGCGTTACAGACCACGAACAAGTGTGCAGCTATGAACCAGACGATTGCCTTTATTGGTGGCGGCAACATGGCCAGCGCCATCATCCACGGCCTGCGCGCCGGGGCGGCGCCACCGCCAAAGCTGCTCGTCGTCGAGCCCCACGAGCCGGCGCGGCGCAAACTCCAGGCTGACTTCGGCGTCGACGCAATGGAGCACGCCGGGCCGCAACTGCAAGCCGCCGATCTGGTGGTCTGGGCCGTCAAACCCCAGCTGTTCCAGCAGGCGGCACAACAGGGCGCCGAATTCACACGCAACGCCCTGCACCTGAGCGTCGCCGCCGGCATCCCAAGCGACAGCATCGCGCGCTGGCTTGGCACGCAAAGTGTGGTGCGTGCCATGCCCAACACACCGGCCCTGATCGGCAAAGGAATCACCGCCCTGTTTGCCCGCGCTGGCGTCACCCCTGCGCAATGCGCGCAGATTGAACACGTCGCGCGCAGCACGGGCGAGTTCCTCTGGCTGGACGCAGAGGAAAAGCTTGACGCGGTGACCGCACTGTCGGGTTCTGGCCCAGCCTACGTGTTTTACTTCCTGGAGGCCATGGCCGCCTGCGGCACCAGCATGGGCCTGACGGCGCAGCAGGCGCACCAGTTGGCAGTCGCCACCTTCGTTGGGGCCTCGGAACTCGCACGCAGTTCCGACGACAGTCCGCAAGTCCTGCGCCAACGAGTCACATCCAAGGGTGGCACGACGCATGCTGCGATCTCGTCGATGGAAAACGCCGGGTTGCGGCAGTTGTTCGAAAATGCCATCTTCGCGGCGCAACGACGCGCTCAGGAAATGGGCCAGGAGTTTGGCGCGAGCTGATGCGGCACAGCGCGCACAGCGCGTTCAGCGCGCAAGGTAACTCAGCGCAATACCAGCGAACACGGTGAAGCCCAGCCAGTGATTGGCGCGGAAGGCCGTAAAACAGGCGTCGCGGTGGCGGCGCCGGATCAGCCATCCATGCCAAACAGCCTGCAGGGCAGCAAGTGCCAGCGCCAGCGCAAACACCCACGAGTCGATCCGGGACCACAGCGACCCGGCCCAGATGCCCAGATACAAGGCATAACTGGCCAGCACGGCGGCAACATCGAAGCGGCCCAGCGTAATCGCCGAGGTCCGGATCCCGATGCGCAAGTCGTCATCGCGGTCCACCATCGCGTATTCGGTGTCGTAGGCCAGAACCCAGAACAGATTGCCCAGCAGCAGCAGCCACGCCAGCGGTGGCACACTCGACAGCAGAGTCGCCACGCCCTGCGTGTCGGCGCCCAGCACCGCAGCAAAAGCCATCGGGATGCCAAAACTGAAGGCCACACCCAACACCGCCTGCGGCATCGCAAAAAAGCGCTTCGTGTATGGATAGGCAATGGCAATGGCCAACGCCGCAAACGACCACAGGATGGTTGCTGCATTGGTGGTCAGCACCAAGCCAAAAGCGAGCAACGCCAGAACAGCGCCAAGCAACAAGGCCTCCTGGCTGCCAAGGGCGCCACTGGTAACCGGGCGCTGCGCCGTGCGTTTCACGTGTTTGTCGAAATCCCGGTCTGCCACATCGTTGAAACAGCAACCGGCGCTGCGCATCAGCACGGTTCCTGCGCTAAAAACCGCCAGCAGGTGCCACCC
>JAJAZK010000488.1 GCA_026785765.1 Rhodoferax sp.
CCCAGCGGCACCGCCGGCGCCAAGGCAGCAGGACGGTACTTCTGCAGGAACTGCGCCAGCCCGCGCTTGAGTTCGGCCACCGTGTACTCGCCGGCTTTGGCCAGCATGTCCTTGCCGTGGATCGTGACGCGCACACTGGCGCGCCCGAGCACGGTGTGAATGGCTTGTTCGTGGAAATCGGGTTGGCCTTCCTCGATTACCAGGATCGCCTTCTTGCCAGTGCAAAAGCGCACCAGTTCAGAGTCAACCACCGGGTAGGCCACGTTCATCACGTAAAGCGGGATGCGTGAAGCCCCATACAGGTCCGCCATGCCGTGGCCCATGAGCGCGCGCAGCACGTTGTTGTACAGGCCACCCAGCATCACGATGCCCAACTCCGTGATGTCGCCGTCAAAGAACTCGTTGAGGCCGCGCTCCTCGATGAAACGCACGGCGGCGGGCCAGCGGTCGATGATCTTTTCGTGCTCGTGCAGATAACTCGCTGGCGGCAACACGATCCGGCTGGTGTCGCGCACCGGCGTCTCGAGCGCTTCGCGCAAAGAGTAAGACGGGCGCAGGTTGGGCCGGGTGACGAAACTCCCGTGCACATGGCAGGAGCGCACCCGCAGCTCCAGCATCACCGGAGTGCGGCTGGCCTCGGAAAGCTCGAAACCGTCGTGCACCGCCTGCACGATGGACGGCAGATTGGGGCGCGGATCGAGCAGCCAGATCTGCGACTTCATGGCGAACGCGTGGCTGCGCTCCTGCATGATGGACGAACCTTCGCCATAGTCTTCGCCGATGATGATGAGCGCGCCGCCGGTGACGCCGCCCGACGCCAGGTTGGCGAGTGCGTCGGACGCCACGTTGGTGCCTACCGTTGACTTCCAGGTTACCGCGCCGCTGATGGGGTACATCACCGATGCCGACAGCGTGGCCGCCGCGGTGGCCTCGCTGGCGCTGGTCTCGAAATGCACGCCGAGCTCTTGCAGAATGGGCTGCGCGTCGGACAACACGTCCATCAGGTGCGAGATCGGTGAACCCTGGTAACCGGCCACATACCCCACGCCGCATTCCAGCAGCGCCTTGGTGACGGCAAGGATTCCCTCGCCGCGAAACACCGTACCCGGCTCGGCCCGCAGCTGCTGGACCTCGGCGGCAAAAGAGCGCTCAGCCATGGGCCACGGCCACGTTCAGGACGGAACCAGCGCCAGCACCCGCAACGGGCTGCCCGAGCCGCCTTTGATCTTGAGCGGCGCCGCGAAGATCATCGCGCCGCGCACGGGCAACTGATCGAGGTTCTTGAGGCACTGCAAGCCAAACTTGTTGGCGCCGTGCATCAACGTGTGGCACGGGTAGGCAACCGGCCATGCATATGACTGGCCGGCGTCGGTGTTGATGGTCTCGACCGCGAAGCCGTGCACGTTGCGCTCCTTGATCAGCCACTCCACCGCCGCCTGGGTGGGGCCGGGTGTATGGGCGCCGTCTTCCTTCATGTTGGTGTAGGAGGCAGGGTCCGAAATGCGTTTGGACCAGTCGGTGCGAAACGCCAGCCAGGAGCCGGCGGGTATACGGCCGTTCTTCGCCTCCCACTGCTCGAGGAATTCGACTGTCAGCAGCCAGTCGGCATCGGCCGCCACCTCGGGACTCGCGTCCACCACCACCACCGGCGCCATGAAATTGCTTACGTCGATGGTGTCGACGGTATTGTTGGGATGGTCCTTGCCCGAGATCCAATGTGCCGGCGCGTCAAAGTGTGTGCCGGTGTGCTCGCCGCAGGTGAAATTGTTCCAGTACCAGCCAGGGCCAGCCTCGTCGTACTTCGAGATCCGCTCCATCTTGAATCCGGCAACCTGACCGAACTGCGGCGGCAGGACCAGGGGCGGGAAGTCTTCGGACAGGGTCTGCGTCAGGTCGACCACACGGATCGCACCGGAGGCCAGTTCGGCGGCGAAGGATGCAAGGACATTGCTCATTGGATGCTCCTGGTTGGGGGATCGAAGCATCCTAACGACATTCGCGCGGCAGCGTATGTAAGCTACTTTACATCGGCAAGGGTTGGGGCGAGCTCAAAAAACACCCATCGCGAGCCCATTGCCGAACGCCTCGCCAAGCTCCTCACAGCGCGCCAGATCGGCTGGCGCAATGGTCTTGGGCGCAAGAATTGCCGCCGGCGTCTGGGCGTGGGTACAGACGATCAGCGACTCGGCCACTTTGCGCAGCCGCCAACCGGTGGCAATACGCTCCACCTGCCGCACTGCGTTGCTGCCGTCGCTGCCGGCGCACACCAGCACCGCATAGGGACGCCCGTTGATCTGCTCCAGCACCGGGTAATAACTGCGGTCAAAAAAATCCTTCATCAGACCCGCCACCGCCGCCAGGTTCTCAGGCGTAGCGAACAGGTAACCTTGCGCACCCAGAAGATCGTCGGGCCCGGCCTCCTGCGCGCGCCGGATACATACGCGCAGGCCGACCACACGCGCCGCACCCCGGTATGCTGCCTGCGCCATCTGCTCGGTGCCGCCGGTTGTAGACTGGTAAACGATCAGCAGCGTGGGGGAGGTCGGACTGGTCACTGTGTAACGACGGGGTGTGATCTTTACAGCATAGCTGCAACCTCAAGCGCTTCGCCAAGTGTGCCAAACAGCGATCCGCATTGCTGTAGCGCCCGAGGTGCCCATGAGTGCGTATTACGGCATGCTCAAGGGGTACGACCTGGGTGAAATCGAACCCGAAAAAGAACCGGATCGGACTTTCGGCGCGCGTCAATGTAGTTGTCGCCTCGTTTATGCTGCAAGCGGCTGCATAACTTTGTCCGTGTGAGCCCAGATCACGGAATCACGTTCGGGGTTGAGGGTGACTGGGCCGATAGGGGTCCAGTTGCGTGTCTTGCCTGACCAGCGTGCCGGGTGGCGTGATTGGGCC
>JAJAZK010000489.1 GCA_026785765.1 Rhodoferax sp.
GGGCATCAAGCCTTGGCGCCGTTCAAGCGCCGCATCAGCGTGCGTTTGAGCCGTCGCGCCCGCCACAATCCGTCGGCTACTCCAGCGGACGCAGTCCCTGCAGCAGCGTAGGCAGCAGTTCGGACACGGTCGGGTGGATGTGCACACCGCGCGCTACCACGGTGTACGGCTGGCCGGCGGCCATCAGGTCGAGCAGGCTGTGCACGACCTCGTCGCCGTTCATGCCCAGGATTGACGCTCCCAGGATCTGCTGGTTTGTGGCGTCGACCAGCACCTTCATGAAGCCCTGCGTCTCGCCGGACTCGCGTGCGCGCCCGACACGTTTCATTGCCATGGTGCCGATGAGCGCCTTGCGGCCGCTCTTGCGCACCTCCGTTTCGGTCATGCCGACCCGGCCGAGCGCCGGGTCGATGAACAGCGCGTAACACGGTATCCGGTCGGAGATCTTGCGCGCGTCGTTGTCGAACAGGTTGGCGACGACGATCTCATGGTCGTTGTACGAGGTGTGCGTGAACGCGCCGCGGCCGTTGCAGTCGCCCACAGCCCAGACCCCGTCGGCGCTGCTGCGGCACTGGTCGTCGACGACGATATAGCCGCGTTCGTCGGTCTTGATTCCGGCCTTGTCCAGACCCAGACCATCGGTGTTCGGTCGCCGGCCGACCGCCAGCAGCACGTGGCTGGCGCGTAGCAAGCGGGCATCGGGTCCGCACTGGGCGCCGACGACAATATGTTTGCCGTCACGCGAAAGCTTCATGCATTTGGCGCCCAGCTCGAACGCAACACCATCGCCTTCGAGGATATCCCGGATGCCGTCCGACACGTCGCCGTCCTCGCGGTGCAGCAGTTTGTCGGCCTGCTCGACAACCGTGACCTGTGCACCGAAGCGGCGCATCATCTGCGCGAACTCGAGGCCGATGTAACTGCCGCCGATGATGACCAGGTGCTCGGGCACCTCGTCGAGCTCCATGATCGTGCGGTTGTCCAGTGTCGGCACGGCGTCCATGCCCTCGATGTCCGGGTGGGTCGCACGGGCGCCAACGTTGAGGAATATGCGCGGCGCAGTCAAGCGGCGCTTGCCGACCTGGATCGTTTGCGGCCCGCTGAACACCGCTTCGCCGACGATGACCTCGGCCTTGTCCAGGCCGTGCATCCACTTCGTCACGCCATCGCGCGACTGCGCGACGATGCCGTCCTTGCGCGCCTTGATGCGCGCCATGTCCGCCCGGACCTCCCCAGCCGAGAAACCGAACTCGGCGCCGCGCCGTGCCAGGTGGAGCGCCCTTGCACTGGCGACCAGCGTCTTGGTGGGAGTACAGCCGACGTTGACGCAGGTGCCGCCGAACGGGCCACGTTCAATGACCGCGGTGCGCAGGCCCTCCTTGCTGCAGCGCGCGGCAATTGGCGGCCCAGCCTGACCAGAGCCGATGACGATGGCATCGAATTTTTCTGTTGTCATGGTGTCTCTTTCTGAATAGGAGATTATTTGCCAGCCCTGTCCGACCAACGGCAATCCTGTCGATGTTGCCTCCTGCCCGGGTGCCTGCGCGGCGCCTGGTAAAGCCATCGGCCCGACAACCCGACGCCCACCGCAAGTGTGGCACGCAAGGTCTTCCTGCTGGCCTTGTCGTTGGGCAGGGAGGCGAAGGCATCAAGCACGCTCCAGGTCCTCAGGATCTTGTGGTTGGCTATGCGTTCGCACAGGAAAGCCTTGACAGTATCGATATCGACGCTGCGGCCAGGCCAGGCCAGCATCACAACCGTGCGGACAGAACAAGTTGGACCATGCGAACAAGACCGTTCGGCGTCAGTATCGCACCCGGTTTTCAGCGCCGGGTGCAGACCGCTCTCAGAAACTCGCCTGCAGCCCCAGCTTCAGGCTTCGACCCGCCAGGGGCGATTTGCCGGGTGCAGTCTGGGTGAGGATCGAACTTGCGGAGTAAGCCAGTACATCCCCGATGTTGTCCAGTTGCAAGAACCACAACAGGCTGGCCCGACCGGCCGTCTGCCGGTACGTTACTGCGGCATTGGCCAGGGTATAGGACGGCGTAGAAAATTGCCCTGTGGGAACGTTGTTCTGTGCCGCCGCATGGCTCACGCCGAAACGCGCGCCCCACGGCCCCTGCGCCCACATCAACGTCGCACCCAATCTGGCAGGGGCAATGCGCGGCAGGTACTGGCCGGTGCTGCGGTTGACCGCCCGCATCAAGTCGCCGCGCAACTCCAGATCGACCGTTTGTGGGCCGTCGAGCAGGCGAACGCTGCCGCTGGCTTCGATGCCGGTGAAGCGTGCGCGCACCTGCGAGTACGCATACTCCGGCAGGATTTCGGCCGTGCCACCGGATTCAACCGAGTTGCCAAAACCGTCGTCGGTTACCCCGACGCCAGCACCATTGCCATCGGTATCGCGGGTCAACCCGGTTGCATCGAGCGCCAGGTAGTTTTTGAAGCGGTTCACGAAGCCACTCAGCGCAAATCGGTTGGCACCACTTTTCCAGGCTACGCCCACATCCAGGTTGCTGGACTTCTCCCTGGCAAACGCGGGATTGCCGACCTCATAACTGCCCGTGGCGATATGCGGGCCATCGGCGAACAGCTCGTAGTCCTTCGGTGCCCGCTCGCTGCTCGCGAGGTTGCCAGTGAGTTGCCAACCCGCAGCCAAGTTGAAGAGCCCGCCCAAGGCATAACTGCGTGGGCTGAAGCTGCGGCTGGCGGGTGCAAAACGCGCGACGATCGGATTGCCAAAGGACTCTATCCGCACCGACTCGGTCCGGGCGCCCAGGCTGACGCGACCCCAGCCGGCGGCGATTTCCTCGTAAACAAACAGGGCGTTTTGCCGGGTCTGGCTGTATGGGGCAAAGGCCTCCGCACCGTCGGCGGAAAACCGCGTAGCGTCGGATTGGACGCCAATCACCCCTTCGATTGGGCCAAACCTGGCATGCCTGGCTTCCAGCCGCAGGTCATTGCCTCTGTTCTTGAAGACAGTGCCGACTACCCCGGCTTCGAACTCGGTGTGCTGGTAATCTGAACGGCTGAACTGGCCCTTGATGCTCTGCAACAGACCGGTCAGCCCGCGCAGTTCCCCCTCCAGCGCCACGCGGTCCGACTTCATGCCTATCAAAACGTTGTCTTCGGCGACCGTGCCGTAGCGGGATCGATAGGTGCTGACCGATGCACCGAGATAACCACCATCGAAAAACGCCGAACCGCCGAGCGCCCCACCATGGGTATCGGCGCCCGAGTTGCAGATGCGGTTGGCAAGGGCGGCCGAGCCTGGTTTGGTGCAAGCCAGTGCAACTGGCACGCTGACATCACGCGCGTTGCGATTGAACGCATCCACATGCAACGCATACCGGTTGTTCCCGGTCTCCAGCGAGACCGCGCCCGCCTTCTCGCGGTTGGCCGACGCGAAACCAAGGTCCGCGCGGCCGGCAATGCCGCCCTTGGCGTCGAATAGAGGTTCGCGCGGTATGCGGTTGTCGATCAGGTTCACGACGCCTCCCACCGCGCTGCCGCCGTACAGCAACGCACCCGGCCCGCGCAGTACTTCGATACGCTCGATCGTAATCGGATCGGACGGCACGGCGTGGTCGTAACTGAGGCCTGAGGCATCCACGCTGGCCCCACTGTTTTGCAGGATACGGATGCGGTCGCCATCCAGCCCGCGGATAACCGGTCGGCTGCTGTTGGGGCCAAAGTAGGTGCTGCTGACGCCGGGTGTGCCGTCCAGCGTTTCACCCAGCGTGCTGCGCGAACGCAGCAAGAGGCCGGTGCCGAGATAAGTCGCCGCCGGAGCGATCAGCTCGCTGCTGCCCAGCGGATTGGCGGTGATGGTGACCGTCGGCAGCGTGCGCGCCGCAACTAAAGGTGCTGTGGACTGTGCCAGCGTCGCGCTGCTGGAACCGACCAGCAACGCGGCCAGCGTAACCGGTCGGGAGACAAGGAGAGCGGCGTAAGGCGCCGGTATAGAAAGAGAATTTTTCATGGGGTGTCCGTCGAATCAGGAAATGCCAAACATCCCCCAGCCGGTACATCAGCGGGGGTCCAAGCAAAAAACCGGGGATTCAGCGGAATGCGGGAGGGCCGCGCGCCCAAGTCAGCACTACCGCCGGGGCAGGCGGGAGCGCTGCATGACAAGCGACGTGCCGCGGGACTGCCAGCAACGGCAAACCCGGCAGCGGCACCGACGGCAACGAGGCCGAGTGGCCGGACTGGTCGAGCAGGCGGCACTGCGTGCCGCCGTCATCATGGGCGGCAAACAGGCGCCGAACCCAGTTCACTTCGTCGCCAGCCCCGTGGCCATCGTGATCGATGTGATCGATGTGACCGTGCGAGGCAACGGTGTGATGCGTACCGGTATGCACCACCCGGTGCATCAGACCCTGGGTCTGGGCCAGCAACAAGGCGCTGGCCAATACCAGCAACATGCTGGCCCACGCGCGCCGCGCCAGAGGCAGTTGGATCACCACTGGCGCAGGCCCTGCTACCTACGGGACGCTGACCGCGTCGGTCACGCGGTAATAC
>JAJAZK010000490.1 GCA_026785765.1 Rhodoferax sp.
CTTCATTGGCAAGGACATCGTTACCTTCCACACCCTGTTCTGGCCGGCCATGCTGAAGTTCAGCGGGCGCAAGACGCCGGACAACATCTTCGTACACGGCTTCCTGACCGTGAACAACGGCGAGAAGATGAGCAAGAGCCGTGGCACCGGGCTCGATCCGCTCAAATACCTGAGCCTGGGCATGAACCCCGAATGGCTGCGTTATTACCTGGCCGCCAAACTCAACGGGCGCAACGAAGACATCGATTTCAATGCTGATGACTTCATGGCACGCGTCAATTCGGACTTGATAGGCAAGTATGTGAATATTGCGAGCCGGGCGGCCAACTTCTTGGTACAGCACTTCAACGGCGAGTTGTTTCCTCCCAGAGCCATCCCAACCGTTGAAGACGTGGATTTGCTTGGCTTGCTGCAAATTGAGGATGCAGTACAAGAGGCCTACGATGAGCGCGAGTTCGGCAAAGTGACTCGGCTTTGCATGAGTTACGCGGACCAGCTGAATCAATATTTCGATGCCACCAAGCCATGGGCTTTGGCTAAGGACGAGGCAACCAGACCTCAGGTACAGGCTATTGCCAGTCGTTGCCTCCTAGGCTTTTATAACCTCTCGATTCTCCTTAAACCAATCCTCCCAGGCTTGGTAGGGAAGGTCGAAGAGTTTTTCGGAACACCCAATCTCAGATGGGATGATCTTGGCTCTCGGCCAGAAGCTGCGGTGCACAGGACCAGAGTGCGAAAGTTTGCGCACCTGATGCAACGAGTGGACGTCAAACAACTCGAAGCCCTGTTCGAAACGCCGGAGCCAGAAGTCGCCGCGTTGCCCCCACCCGGCGGCGAAGCCATAGCCCCGACCATCTCCATCGACGACTTTGCCAAAATCGACCTGCGCATCGCAAAAATCGTCAACTGCGAACCGGTTGAAGGCTCGATCAAACTGTTGCGTCTCACGCTGGATGTGGGGGAAGGCAAGACGCGCAACGTGTTCAGTGGCATCGCCAGCACCTACCAGCCGCAAGACCTCGTGGGCAAACTCACCGTGATGGTCGCCAACCTGGCGCCACGCAAGATGAAGTTCGGTATCAGTGAAGGCATGGTGCTGGCAGCCAGCCATGCCGACCCATCGCTGGCCGCGGGCATCCATGTACTGGAACCCTGGCCGGGCGCCCAGCCCGGCATGCGGGTGCGCTGAACCGGCTCTCCCATGGCGCTGTCGTTCCCCGCGTTCCGGCCGCGCCTGGTTGATGCACTACAGGGTTACGACCGGCAGCGCTTCGCGGGCGATCTGGGCGCCGGCCTGACGGTCGCCGCCGTTGCGCTCCCGCTGGCCATGGCGTTTGCCATCGCCAGCGGCCTCAAACCCGAAGCGGGCCTGATCACGGCGGTAATCGCCGGCTTCCTGATCTCGGCGCTTGGCGGCAGCCGGGTGCAGGTTGGCGGTCCGGCTGGCGCCTTCATCGTGATCGTCTATGGCATCGTCGAGCGTTATGGGCTGGCCAATCTGGTCATCGCCACCGCGATGTCCGGCGTGCTGCTGTTCCTGATGGGCCTGTTCAAACTCGGCACCCTGATCCGCTTCGTGCCGGTCGCCGTGGTGATCGGCTTTACCAACGGAATCGCCGTGCTCGTCGCCTTGTCCCAGTTGCGCGACGTGCTGGGCCTTACGGTCATTTCGCTGCCTGCCGATTTCTTCGGTATGGTGGCGGTGCTGTTCGCGGCCAGAAGCACGGTGAACTGGCAGGCCCTGGCCATTGCTCTGGTGTGTCTCACCGTGATCATTGCCTGGCAGTTCTGGTTGCCGAAGCTGGCCAGGAAGACACCCTGGCTGCGGCGTTTGACTGTTATCCCGGGATCGGTGGTGGTGCTGGTGCTGGCGACCGTAGTGGTCGCTTCGCTCGAGCTCCCGGTTGACACCATCGGCAGCCGCTTTGGGGGTATCCCCTCCTCCTTGCCAGGCTTGCAATGGCCAGCCTTCTCTTGGGATTCGGCGCGTTTCCTGTTGGTACCCGCGCTGACGCTGGCGTTTCTCGGGGCGCTGGAGTCGCTGTTGTGCGCACGCGTGGCCGACGGCATGATCAACGACCGCCACAACCCGAACCAGGAGTTGATGGCCCAGGGAATCGCCAATTTCATCACGCCGTTTTTTGGCGGCATGCCCGCCACCGGCACCATCGCCCGCACCGTGACCAATGTGAACAGCGGCGCCAGCAGCCCGATGGCAGGCATGGTGCATGCTCTGGCGCTGCTGCTCGTCATGCTGCTGGCTGCGCCGCTGGCGCGCCATGTGCCGCTGGCGGCACTGGCGGCGATTCTGCTGTTCGTCGCCTGGAACATGGGCCAGTGGCGCGCGTTTGCGGAACTGCGCCAGTTTCGCCTGCCCTACCGCATTACGCTGCTGGCCGTGTTCCTGTTGACGGTGGTGCTGGATTTGACGGTGGCTGTCGAGGTCGGCCTGATTGCGGCATGTGTCACCTTCATCTACCGCATATCCAGCCTGTCGCGCATCGAAGCGGTCGACCCGCTGGACCAACCCCTCCTGGAAGGGCAGGCTGGCAAGGTAATGGCATTCCGGCTCTATGGCGCGATTTTTTTTGGCGCCGTCAAGCTGGTGGAGGAGCTCGAGCGGCAACGCCCACAGCGGGCGCTGGTGGTGGACCTGAAGAACGTCATCTACGTCGACTCTTCCGGGGCCGACAGCCTGGCCGACCTGCTGCGCGGTTGCCGCCAGCGTGGGTTGCGGCTGATCCTGTGCGGGTTGAACCACCAACCGCTGGATATTGCACGGCGCAGTGGCCTGCTGCAACTGGTGCCGCCAGAAAACCTGTTTCCCGACCTGGCAAGCGGGTTGCGCTCAGCAACCGCCGATGACAAGCCGCGAGACCCGAC
>JAJAZK010000491.1 GCA_026785765.1 Rhodoferax sp.
GTGCTCTTCACCTGGCGCCCGGACCTGCTGGTGTTGTCCCGGTTCCCACAACTTGCCGGTGATGCCGGTAAAGCGCGCGCCCTGGCCAGCAGCATCTTCCAGCACGCCGACTGGCAGGCGTTTGACCGTGGCACACTGGACCAGCGCTCGGTGGTGCAGCGCACGGTGCAACGCCTGCAACTACCGCACGCCGAGGTGGACGCCCTGGTTGCGGCAATTGCAGAGCACCTGACACCCATCACCGGCACGGTGGATATCGTGCATCGTTTGCATCAACAGCGCTTAGGCCAAGCGGATGTTCGCCTGTATTACCTCTCGAACATGCCGGAGCCTTTTGCCCGGGGCTTGCAGGCGCGCCACGGGTTCTTACAACATTTCGATGGCGGGATTTTTTCTGGCGATGTGCAGTTGGCCAAGCCCCAGCCGGAAATCTTTCAGCTGCTGGAGTCGCGCTACAGCCTGATGCCGTGCGACACCGTGTTTATCGATGACTTGGCCGCCAACGTCGAAGCGGCGGGTCTTCGTGGTTGGCGCGGCATCCATTTCGAGTCACCAGCGCAATTGGCGCTGGAGCTCGCCGCGCATCTGGACGACTCTCAAGCAGGGTCTACACGCCAGCGCGAATAGCCCTGCCACGCCCGCACCTGATTGATGGTCTGGCCCGGTTAGTGCTAGCGTGGATATACGGGGCAGTCGACCGCTTCCAGGGTCTCTGCGTTAACTGAATTGCACATGGGCTCATCAATGCAAAACGACGAATTACCTTACTCGGTAGGCATGGCAACCAGCGTGGATAACTTGCGGTTGGCGTGCGCCGTGCGGCGCGCTGCGTATTCGCACCATGATCCGGAAATTGGCGAGAAACTGGGACAGATCGAAACCTTGGACCTTGCCGAAGGCACGGCTGTGTTGTTTTGCCGAGACAAAGCCAGTGGTGACTGCATCGGCACTATTCGTGTGCAGGTCAGTGGTTTTGATCGGCTGCTGGTGGAGCAAAGTGTCGAACTGCCGGATTGGTTGGCGCAGCGGTCGCGCGCGCAGATCTCAAGACTTGCGATTTGTGCGGGCGCCGACCCCAGAGTCAAACTGAGTTTGATGAAGGCAAGTTACCAATATTGCCTTGCCATGCAAGTGCGCTGGATGGTGATCGGTGCACGCAGTGCGGCGTTGATCCGCAACTACCGCAGCCTCGGATTCCGGGATGTGTTTGAAGACGGCGGCTGGCGTGCATTGGCAAGCGGGGGTGGACTGCCGCACCAGATCCTTGCTTTTGACGTGCCAGGGGCCGAAGCCGCGTGGCGCAGCACCCGCAATCGCCTGTACGGATTCATGACCGACAAACCGCTGGCCGACCTGCAACCACAGGCCGCCAATGACAGCCAGTTGCAGCCCCTGGTCCGAGCCGCCTGAGTCCGGCGCAGCCCAAACAAAAACCCCGCAGAGTTCGCACTCTGCGGGGTTTTGAATTTTTTGTCGAGTCCTACAACGCCACTCGACGCAGCATGCGGGTGCAGGGCAAGGCGCAAACGCGCTGACAGTACCAAAGGTACGGCAAGCGTCTGCAACGCCGCCATGCGCCCGCAGGCAAGGAGCAAAGGAGCAGGTTACATGCCCATATCGCCCATTCCGCCCATCCCACCCATCCCGCCACCCATCCCGCCACCACCCATGCCGCCGCCGCCAGCGCCGGATTCTTCCTTTGGCGCTTCGGCAATCATGGCTTCGGTCGTGAGCATCAGGGACGCCACCGAAGCGGCGTTTTGCAGCGCAATGCGGGTCACCTTGGTCGGGTCCAGAATGCCCATCTCGATCATGTCGCCGTAGGTGTCGTTGGCTGCATTGAAGCCGTAGTTGCCTTTGCCAGCCAGCACTGCGTTGACCACCACCGAGGCTTCTCCACCGGCGTTGTACACGATTTCGCGCAGCGGGGTCTCAACCGCCCGCATCACCAGTTTGATGCCGGCGTCCTGGTCGGCGTTGTCGCCCTTGATGGATCCCACCGCCTGCCTGGCGCGCAGCAATGCCACACCACCGCCAGCCACGATGCCTTCTTCGACGGCAGCGCGGGTTGCATGCAGCGCGTCTTCCACACGGGCTTTCTTCTCTTTCATTTCCACTTCGGTGGCAGCACCGACCTTGATCAGGGCCACACCACCGGCGAGTTTCGCAACCCGCTCCTGGAGCTTTTCCTTGTCGTAGTCGGAGGTGGCTTCCTCGATCTGCACGCGCACTTGCTTGACACGCGCTTCGATGTCGGCAGCGGCACCCGCACCGTCGATGATGATGGTGTTTTCCTTGCTGACTTCAACGCGCTTGGCGGAACCCAGGTCGGCCAGCGTCACTTTTTCCAGCGTCAGGCCGACTTCTTCGGCGATGACCTTGCCGCCGGTCAGGACAGCAATGTCTTCCAGCATGGCCTTGCGACGGTCGCCAAAGCCCGGAGCCTTGACCGCCACAACCTTCAGGATGCCACGGATGGTGTTGACCACCAGTGTTGCCAGAGCTTCGCCTTCGACGTCTTCCGACACGATCAGCAGCGGACGGCCCGACTTGGCAACTTGCTCCAGCGTCGGCAGCAGGTCGCGGATGTTGCTGATCTTCTTGTCGTACAGCAGCACGAACGGGTTGTCGAGCAGCGCGGCTTGTTTTTCCGGGTTGTTGATGAAGTAGGGCGACAGGTAACCGCGGTCAAACTGCATGCCTTCGACGACTTCGAGTTCGCTGTCGAGCGATTTGCCGTCTTCCACGGTGATCACGCCTTCTTTGCCAACCTTGTCCATCGCGTCGGCAATGATCTTGCCGATGGTCTCGTCCGAGTTGGCCGAGATCGCGCCGACCTGGGCAATTTCCTTCGACGTGGTGGTGGCCTTGGAGGCCTTCTTCAGCTCGGCGACGAGGGCGGTGACCGCCTTGTCGATGCCGCGCTTGAGGTCCATCGGGTTCATGCCGGCGGCGACATACTTCATGCCTTCGCGGATGATGCTCTGGGCCAGCACGGTGGCGGTGGTGGTACCGTCGCCAGCAATGTCCGAGGTCTTGGAAGCAACTTCCTTGACCATCTGTGCGCCCATGTTCTGGAGCTTGTCCTTGAGTTCGATTTCCTTGGCCACGGACACGCCGTCCTTGGTCACGGTGGGGGCGCCGAAAGAGCGCTCGAGCACCACGTTGCGACCCTTGGGGCCCAGGGTGACCTTGACCGCGTTGGCCAGGATGTTCACACCCTCGACCATGCGGGCGCGGGCTTCACCGCCGAAAATTACGTCTTTTGCTGCCATGTGGTTTTCTCCGAATTCAGTTAATAGGGTTGGTCGGTGCGGCTTATTTCTCGACTACCGCAAACAAGTCGTCTTCTTTCATTACCAGCAGTTCGTCGCCATCGACCTTGACGGTCTGGCCACTGTATTTGCCGAACAACACACGGTCGCCGACTTTGACGGCCATCGGGCTGATGTCGCCCTTGTCGTTCTTCTTGCCCGGGCCAACGGCCAGGACTTCACCCTGATCGGGCTTCTCGGCAGCACTGTCGGGGATGACGATGCCAGAGGCTGTCTTGGTTTCGTTTTCCACGCGTTTGACGATCACACGGTCGTGCAGGGGGCGAAGTTTCATTGGATGATCTCCTTGGTTTTGAAACAGGGTGGTTGATAATCAATGAGGACCGGCTTGAAAAAGTTGGCACTCATTAACTTGAGGAGGAGTGGGTTGCTAGCACTCATCTCCTACGAGTGCTAATGTAACGTCACTTTTGGGTGTTTTCAAGCCCAACGCGGGAAAAATCGCCGGGAACTGCGTTCTCCGCGTGTATTTTTTAGCTGCTGCGCGATGCGGTTCGGTCAAGGGCGCTTGTTGATCTGGGGCATGATTCCGACCCATGAACAAGGACCAACTGAAGAAGCTCGAGGCCGACTTATGGCACTTCCGCCGATAGCCTGCGTGCTGATTCGGGCCTCAAGGCCAGCGAATACTCCACTCCGGTACTTGGTTTAATCTTCCTGAAGTTTGCAGAACACCGGTACTGGGCCGGTATTCGGCCGGGAGCGCGCCTTCATGCTGGCCAACTTTGCCATGAGCGAAGGGCAGGGCGGCGGGGAATTCTTCACGCCACGCTCGGTCGTCAAGCTCATGGTGGAGATCATCGAGCCGCACTGCCGCAAATGAGTCGCCTGAGTTGGTCGCGATAATTTGACGCGTTACACGGTCTGCGCAGACAGGCTATTGAGTTCGGCGCAATCATCTTTCATCCATGAATCCAGACTCCAGCAC
>JAJAZK010000492.1 GCA_026785765.1 Rhodoferax sp.
GATCCTCTGCTCGGCCGCTTCGGTTCGCCGAAGCCCTTTGCGCCATTTTGGTGCTGGCGCGAACATGATCAATTGAGGAAGAAATGAACCTGATCCAAACCCTGGAGCAAGAAGAAATTGCCCGCCTCGGGAAGAAAATTCCTGACTTCGCCCCCGGTGATACCGTGATTGTCAGCGTCAACGTAGTCGAGGGCACGCGGAAGCGGGTGCAGGCATACGAGGGTGTTGTCATCGCCAAACGCAACCGTGGCCTCAATAGTGGCTTCATCGTACGCAAGATTTCCAGTGGTGAAGGGGTGGAACGCACGTTTCAGACCTACAGCCCCCTGATTGCTGGCATCGAAGTAAAGCGCCGTGGAGATGTGCGCCGTGCCAAGTTATATTACCTGCGCGATCGCAGCGGCAAGTCGGCACGTATCAAGGAAAAGCTCTTTGCCAAGAAGGCAGTCACAGCCTGATCCGTCGCGACTGTTAGTTGCCGCCCCGTCAATACCCGGGCGGGTTTTTTTGACGCTTGGCCATGTCGTCCCTGCAACCCGCCACATTGCTTTCCCGTTTGCCGAACTTTGATCCGCGCGCGGTGCCAGTGGCCCGTGTCGACCGGCACCTGCCGGCGGTGCCGCAGCAGAGCCTCGAGGCCGAGGCCTTGGCTGTGCGGTTCAAGACGCCGCCGGTCTGGGTCCCGGAGGTCGTGGCTGAGCCGCGTTATTCGCACCGATCTGCGGTTCTGGCTTCGGTGCTGGTGCCAATCGTGTTACGTGAAAGGCCGATGGTGCTGCTGACCCAACGCACCAGCCACTTGTCGACACACTCCGGTCAAATTGCATTCCCAGGGGGCAAACACGATGCCAGTGACATCGATCTTGTTGCCACTGCTCTGCGCGAGGCGCGTGAAGAGGTGGGTCTGTCGCACCGGTTCGTGCAGGTTCTGGGGTCCCTGCCGGTGTATGCCACGGGCTCTGCCTTCATGATTACGCCAGTGGTGGCCTTGGTCCACACCGGGTTCTCGATCAGCCGCAATACTGACGAGGTGGCCGCGGTATTCGAGGTGCCCCTGGAGTATTTGATGGATCCAGCCAACCACCGCTGGCACCAGATGCACGCCGAAGGTGTTTCCCGCGAATGGATTTCGATGCCTTACCAGGATGACTTGCAGGACCGTTTCATCTGGGGGGCCACGGCAGGCATGTTGCGCAACCTGTACCGATTCCTGTCCGCCTGATACTGGGCCTTTGTCAGGCGAGCGCTTATCATGCCAGCATGAGTTTCATCGCAATCCTGCTGGCGTTGCTGCTGGAGCAGGTGCGTCCGCTGGCGCGTACGAATCCAATCCATGAAATGCTGCGCGGCTGGGTCGCGTGGGTAGCGCGCAACTTCGATGCAGGACGGCGCCATCATGCCGCGCTTGCCTGTAGCATCGCTGTGGTGGTGCCCAGTGTGGCAGTGCTGGGCGTGCACTGGTTGCTGGCGGAGTTCGCCGGTTGGCCGCTGGTTGTGGTCTGGCACGTCGTCGTCCTCTACATCACGCTGGGTTTCCGGCAATTCAGCCATCACTTCACCGCCATCCGCAATGCCCTGGAGCAAGGCGACGAAGGACGCGCCAGGGAGTTGCTGGCACTGTGGCAGCAAAAGCAGGCTGGTGACCTGCTGCGCCGCGAGATCGTGCGTCAGGTGATCGAGCACTCCGTGATTGCCGCGCATCGCCACGTGTTCGGCGTTCTGGCCTGGTATTCCGTGATGGCGGCGATCGGCCTGGGTCCGAGCGGGGCTGTGTTCTATCGGCTGTGTGAGTTTGTGCCGCGTTACTGGACGCGGCCCAGCTTAACGGCGACGCAACCGGTCAGTGCCACCTTGCAGAACGCCGCCAGCCGTCTGTGGAGTGTGGTTGACTGGATGCCAGCGCGCATGACGGCGATTGGCTTTGCCGTTGTCGGCAGCTTTGAGGAAGCCATCGAGAGCTGGCGCAACTACGCGCAGCGGGGCGTCGGTGGCAGTGACGGGGTGATCCTGAGCGCAACGGCTGGCGCAATCAACCTGCGTTTGGGTCCGGGATTTGAACCGCAGACAGTCGACTATGGCGCAGCTCAGGCGGATGCGGCCGTTAGCGCTGACAGGCCTGGCCAGGAGCCAGCGCCAGTACACCTGAGTACGGTGGTAGGGCTGGTGTGGCGCACTGTGCTGATGTGGATGATCCTGCTGGCCCTGCTGTCGCTGGCGCGGTTGTTGGGGTGAACGGGCGTCCTCAGTAACGCGACTCGGACAACTCGGCATGCAGTTCGCGGTAGATGCGGTACCGGTCGGCGTGCAGGGCTGGTACCGAGTCGCTCGCAGCCAAAGCAGCGATGACGCTGCAGCCGGGCTCATGCAGGTGGGTACAGTTGTAGAAACGGCATGCGCCAGCATGCTGCTTGATGTCCGGCATGTTCAACGCCAGTTGCATCGGTTCGATATGACGCAAGCCGAATTCCTGGAAGCCTGGCGAGTCGATAAGGGCGGCTGACTTCGCTTGGTCCAGCCAGTACCAGGTGGTGCTGGTTGTGGTGTGTTTGCCGCTTCGCAGAGCTTGCGACACCTCGCCAGTCTGGGCCAAGGCCCCCGGCACAAACAGGTTGATCAATGTGCTCTTGCCGGCTCCAGACGGTCCCAGCACCAGCGTGGTCTTCCCCTTCAATAAGGCGCCGATTGCGGCTTGGCTCTGCAGATATCCGTGCTTGAGCGAGCACGGCAGCACCGGGTAGGCCATCTCGCGGTACGGTGCCAACCAGTCCCAGGCGCGCTCAAACTCCGGCCCCATATCACTTTTGTTCAGTACGATGATCGGAGCAATGTGCTCCGCCTCGGCGGCTACCAGAGCGCGGCTAAGCTGGTTGCTGGAAAAAGCCGGTTCTGCCGCAATCAAGATCAGCACCTGGTCCAGATTCGCTGCAAATGACTTCGTCCGCAAGTCGTCGCGGCGGTACAGGAGATTTCTGCGCGGATGGATGGCCTCAATGGTTCCTTCGTCTTGCGACGCACACCAAGCCACGCGGTCGCCGACCACACCCTGGCTCTTCTTGCCCCTGGAGTGGCAGATGCGGCGCTCGCCAGAGGCCGCCTCCACCAGGAAATGTCGTCCGTAGTTGGCGACGATCAGGCCCTGCTGGAGCGTTGGGCCCGCGTTCAAATGACGGACCTGCGAAGTTGGGCTCGCTCTGGCGGCGCAAAAGGAAACCGGTCGTGCAGTGTCATTGGAGCGCCGCGTCGATCCTGGCAGCGAATTCTAAGTCGGTGCTCGAGACGCCTCCGACGTCGTGGGTATTGAAACGAACCACACAGCTGTTGAAGCCGACGCTGAGATCGGGATGGTGGTCCAGTACGTGTGCAATGAAGGCCACAGCATTGACGAATGCGATGGTTTGGTAATAGTTCGCGAACGGGTAGGTCTTCTCGATGGACAGTTCGCTGCCCTCGCCGCGCAGCGCCCACCCCTCAAGCCGTGCCAGCTGGGTCACGATTTCGGTCGCGGTCATGGCCCGCCGCGAGCTGTTGGCCCAGTCTCTTTTTCGAATCATGGTTGTTTCCCTGTCATGCGCGGACCATACGCGCCAGCCGTTCGCCCGCCGGTGGATGGGAGTAATAGAAACGCACATAGATCGGGTCTGGCGTAAGCGTCGACGCATTGTCTTCGTACAGCCTTAGCAACGCGCTTGACAGGTCTGCGGCGCTGGTTTGTTGCACCGCATAGGTGTCAGCTTCAAACTCGTGATTCCGCGACAGGGAGGCGGCGATCGGGGCCACAAACAGCGTGAATACCGGTAGGACCAGCATGAACAGCAGCAGTGCCAGTGCGTCATTTGGTGCGTCGGCAGACAGGTTGGGCTGCACCCCGAGTGCCGCGTAGAACCACGACTGCGACGACAACCAACCCAGTAGGGCAAACCCGGCCAAGCTGATTACAAACAGTGTGCCAAGACGCTTGAGGATGTGCCGGTGTTTGAAGTGACCAAGCTCGTGGGCCAAAACCGCGTCCACCTCGGCCGGCGACAACTTCGCCAGCAAGGTGTCATAAAAGACCACCCGCTTGGCCGCACCGAACCCCGTGAAGTAGGCGTTGGCGTGTGCACTGCGTCGGCTGCCATCCATCACGAAAAGCCCTTTGGCTGCGAACCCGCAGCGCTGCATCAAGCTGGTCACCCGGTTCTTCAGCGATTCGTCGTCGAGTGGTTTGAACTGGTTGAACAGGGGGGCGATGAAGGTTGGGTACACCATCAGGAGCAACAGGTTGAACCCCATCCATACCGCCCATGCCCACAACCACCATTGTGTACCTGCAGCACCCATCAGCCACAGGATCATGGCGACAAGCGGGATACCAATTGCGGCACCGATCACCGATGACTTGAGCAGGTCTGCCACCCACAAACGCAGGCTGCTCTTATTGAAACCGAAGTGTTCCTCGATTTCAAATGTCGAGTAACAGGCGAGCGGCAACTCGATCAATGCACCGATCAGGGCAAACGCCACCAGCAGGGCGATCTGTTGCGCCATACCTGGACCAACGAACTCCATCAGTACCTGGTTGAGCAGATCCAGGCCACCGAGCAACGTCCAGCCCAGCAAGGTGGCCGCGCCGAGCGCGAGCTCCAGCAAACCAAAGCGTGTTTTTGCAATCGTGTAGTCGGCCGCTTTTTGGTGCGCCGCCAGTGTCACAGCCGCCTTGAACCGCACTGGCACTGTGGTGCGGTGCAATGCAACGTGGCGAACCTGGCGTGTTGCCAGCCAGAATTTGAGTACGCTGCCGCCCAGCAGTGCCAATATGAACGCCACCATCAACGTGGTCGCGGGGGAGACGGTTTCTGGCATGGCGGGCTGGATGTGGAGCGGTACTGGAGAGCGAGTTTAGGTCCAAAACCGAAGCCTGTCCCCGGAGGCGCGTGAGCGGCTGCTGCCGTCGGCGACAATGCGACGCATGCCCCAAGCACCTGTACTTCTGCAGAAATCAGACCAGAATCTCGTCTGGCTGGATTGTGAAATGTCCGGCCTCGACACGGAGAAAGAGCGTTTGCTGGAGATCGCGGTGGTGATCACTGGCCCGCATCTGGAACCGCGTATCGAGGGCCCGGTGTTGGTGATCCACCAAAGTGATGCGGTGCTGGCGCAGATGGATGCCTGGAATACCGGAACACATGGCAAGAGCGGGCTGGTTGGCAAGGTTCGTTTGTCGGAAATTACCGAGGGGCAAGCGGAGCGTGAAATTCTGGAGTTCATTGCGCGCTACGTGCCCAACAGAAGTTCACCGTTGTGCGGCAATACGATAAGCCAGGACCGGCGTTTCCTGGTCAAATACATGCCGCGCCTGGAAGACTATTTGCATTATCGCAACCTGGACGTGAGTACGTTGAAGGAACTTGCCAAACGCTGGCGGCCAGACTTGCACAAAGCCTTCAGGAAACAGCAGGCTCATACGGCGCTGGCCGACGTGCACGAGTCGATCAATGAGCTGGCTTATTACCGTACCCACTTCCTGAAGATGCCCGGTTAGGTAGAAACCCGAATCCGTGCGATAATAGAGGGCTGTGCTGCTAGCAGCGGCGCATTTGTGCATCTCCCCTCACACACCTAGCCCTCCAATGGGTCTCTCTAGAGTGCAGCGTAGCCGCTGCGGCCAACCCAGTTGGCACTGAGTTTCGTTTGATGGTTGATGTTTTTGACCATTAACGAATCTCCGGCGGTGCTCCATCGGGGAGTTGTGAGATAACACTATGAACGACGCATTTGAAATGCAGGGCGACGCTTCGCACGCCCTCTCCATCCCCAACGACACCTCGGAGCACGACACTGCGGCGACTTTGCCCGAGTTTGTTGATCCGCTGGAAGTGCGCATCGACGCCAATGTAACGGCAGCGGAGCCGGATCTTCCCAACGGTTTCATGAAGATGCGCCTGGCACCCGAACTTTTGCAAGCCGTCAAGGACTTGGGCTTTACCCAGCCGACGGTGGTGCAGGAAAAAACCATACCTTTGGCGATGCAGGGCAGCGCGGAGAACGGCAGCGGCGCCAAGTTCATTGACCTGATGGTCTCCAGCCAGACCGGCAGCGGCAAGACTGCTGCCTTCTTGCTGCCAGTGCTGCACACGCTGTTGCAGCAGCAAGCGAGTGCCGCTACCAAAGAGCGCGAGGACTTTGAGAGAGCTTGCGCCGAGGCTGCGGCCAAGGGCGAAGCTGCGCCAAAACGCCCCAAGCGCAAAGACCCCACCAGCAGCCGCAACTTCAAGGCCGCCACCCCTGGCGCACTGGTTCTATGCCCGACGCGTGAGCTGGCGCAGCAGGTGGCCCATGACGCAATCGACTTGGTTCGCCATTGCCGCGGCCTGCGCATTGCCAACGTTGTCGGCGGTATGCCCTACCAGTTACAGATTGCCAAGCTGCAGAACGCCGACCTCGTGGTCGCGACCCCAGGCCGACTACTTGACTTGCAGCGCTCCATGCAGATCAAACTGGACCAGGTTCAGTTCCTTGTGGTGGACGAAGGGGACCGTATGCTCGACCTGGGTTTTGCCGATGACCTGGCAGAAGTCAACCAGCTGACGATCGAACGCAAACAAACCATGATGTTCAGTGCCACGCTGGCGCCGCGCATCCAGCAACTGGCAACCCGGGTGATGCGCCAGCCGCAACGGGTGCAGATCGACAACCCGCAGGACAAGCACCAAAACATCAAGCAGATACTTTTCTGGGCAGATAACGCACAGCACAAACGCAAATTGCTGGACCACTGGCTGCGTGACACGACCATCAACCAGGCGATTGTTTTTGCCAGCACCCAGATCGAGTGCGACGGGCTGGCTAATGACCTGCAGCAGGACGGATTCAGTGCCGTGGCCCTGCACGGCGCGTTGAACCAGGGTTTGCGCAATCGCCGATTGATGGCCTTGCGTGAAGGCCATGTGCAGATACTGGTGGCGACCGACGTGGCGGCGCGGGGTATTGACGTACCCACGATCACCCATGTATTCAACTTCGGTTTGCCGATGAAGGCTGAGGACTACACCCACCGCATCGGCCGTACCGGTCGAGCCGGGCGAGACGGTCTGGCTGTGACGCTGGCCGAGTTCCGCGACCGGCGCAAGATTTTCGATATCGAGGCCTTTACCCGTCAGAAGTTCAAGTCCGAGCAGATCCCGGGTTTGGAGCCGCAACAGCGTTTCCCGGACTCCCGTCCGAACACGGGATTGGGCGCGCGCAATACACGCTCTGGTGGCGACGCGCCATCGCGCGAACGCAAGTTCGGTCCGGCACATGGACGTGACGGCGGCGGCTTTGGCGCACCCCGTGACACGGCGCCGCGCGAGGGGTTCAGCTACAAACGCGAAGGCGGCTTCAACGACCGATTTGCCGGCCGCAGCGAGCCACGCAACGAGGGTTTTGCTGCACGCGCTGATTTCACACCGCGCAAGCCCGCATTTGCCAAGCCTGCCACAGAGCGCTCGCCGCAGGTAGCGACAACGCGCTCCGGCGCCGGTTTTGCGCCGCGTGACACGTTAAAGCGCCCAGCCCGCCCGGCACGACCGGTTCGCTGACGGTAGTATGACCGAGGGCGCACAGCAGACGCGAGCAGTCGGGCTCGACTGACGCGGGCCCTCGTCGGCTTCCGGTACCGTCGTGGCGCGCAAGAATAGGATGTTGTGAGGCGCCGGGCCCGTATTCATTCACCCATAATATTTGGCCGGTTCGAAACTGCCGACGGATTTTGTTGGCCGCGCACCCAGCGCGACGGCAATGACGGCGTGATTCTTGGGAGGTGCGTCAGACCTCGACCTGATCCTTTGACCGGTAGCTCTTGCCCTCGATACGCACCGTCTCGGCGCGGTGTAGCAAGCGCTCCAGCAAGGCCGAGGTGAGCACGGCGTGGGTGTTGAAGATGCCGGCCTACTGCTTGTAGACCCTGTTGGTGGTGATCAGGGTGGCGCCGCGCTCGTATCTGGCCCAGCCTTTCGGGACGCAGCACCTGTTTGGCAATCTTCGTCACGGCTCCGGTTGATCACGTCGTGCCCGAGTTGTACGAGGCGCCGCGTGGTGGCCGCAATGTCCTCTTGTAACGTCATCTTGAACAAATGCACGATCAAACCCACCAGCACGGGCGAGAGGCTGTCCGCGGATGCGATCAAGGGGTCTTGTAACGCCGCGGTGCCAGCGCTCTCTCCAGGAATGGCAGATTCTTCAATCAAATCATGTCCTTGCGTTGACGAGGCATCTTGTAACGGCGTCGGTTTGCGCCGTTGGCCGCGGCTA
>JAJAZK010000493.1 GCA_026785765.1 Rhodoferax sp.
AGTTCCTGCTGTCTCCCCGCTTTATCGGAACTCGGAACTCGGACCTTGCACATCCCAGCCCCCAGTCCTCTGTCAATCTCTTCAGCGGTCAAGGTGCCAATGAAAAAATGATCCCGACCTACAAACCGGCCGTCCCCGTTGTTGCCCTGCATCCGGATGCGAGACAACGCAACCTTGATTTCTCTTCGGTGTTGTTCCTGGACATCGATGGTGTCCTCCATCCCGAGGTTTTCAAGCCCCACGATCACTTTTGTTTCGCACCTGCATTTCGCGAAATCATTCATTCGATTGATCCTGAGGGAACCCTGCCGTTTGTGATCACGTCCATGTGACATGGCCGCATGCGGGATGCAGGCTACCCTCTGGTGCTGTCATGGGTTATGAAAGTCTCCGTCGATGGAAAGTCCCGTTCGCGGGATCAGGATTCGCTTCAGGACTCTTCGAAGTAATCTGAGTCGATTCGCTTGACCACATAGGTGGCCGCTGATGCAACGCCAACGTCGAAATCGATCATGAGACCAGCGAGTTGTTTGCCGTCTATCAGGACCACCTTGGTATCGATGCGGGTGGCGTAGTCGCTTGCCTCGGCGGTGTAGTTTGACGTGGTGATGAAGACGCCTTTCTTTGCGCGTTGGCCTTGCAATGCGCCTACAAACTTCTGGATCTCCGGTCTTCCAACAGATCCCTGCCATCGCTTTGCCTGGATAAAGATCGTATCGAGGCCAAGCCGATCTTCCTTGATGATTCCGTCTATGCCGCCGTCACCCGTTTGGCCGATTCGCTCGCCAGCATCCCGACGGGAGCCGCCGTAGCCCATCTTGACCAGCAGCTCCACCACAAGCTGTTCGAAAAAGGTTGGCGAACAGCCCAGAATTCGACCGAGCAGTTCAGCCGCAAGTTGTTCACGCAGCCCCTGGTGGGCGAGCTCGATTGACTCTTCCGGCGTGGTCTTCGATTGCGGCAGCTCCGCCGCTACGGCAGAGCCGTTCTCAGGCTTTGACGCCTCCCGGAATTCGATGAACTCGGCGAATTGCTCCAGGTACTTGACGTCGATCCGGCCCGGATTCGACGCCAATGTCTTGATTCCCCGTTCGGTAATCTTGAACACACCCCGCTTTGGTGACTCCAGAAGCGCTGCCTTCTTCATGTAAGTCCGCGCCCAGCCGATTCGATTCTTGAAGATGCCCTGTTGGCCTGAGGGCAGAAGTTCGGCGCGCTCCGCCGGGGTTAGTTTGAAGTGCTCGGCCAGGCTTTCTTCAGCGTCGCGAAGGGTGTGTTCCATTCCATCCGAGAGACAACGGAGGAGAGGGAGCATGCAGGTCTGGTAGTCAGGGATCGCCATTTTGTAGAGGATATCGCGTCGCCGCTACGGGCCCACACACAGGGCGGGAACCGTCAGGCGCGAGAACAAATGCGGGGACGCGACGGCAGAAGGGGGATAGTGCGCCAGTGCGTTCTTGAACTCGGGATGGTTGAATGCTGCGCGAAACAGCGCGACCGACTCCCAGATGGCGTAGTTCATGAACACTGCGCTTCCCGCGATACCGTGATGCAAGTGGGTCGAGATATAACCGGGTTGTGGTTTCATCCAGTTAGCATCGTCTGCCCAGGCCTTCAGCAGCGCAGGAACATCGGATTCCGCAACTGTGAAGATGTTGACGAGGATGACTGGGGACACGTCGGCGTTGAGCTGCCGAAAGATCGGGACCTGGTCATCGAGAGGCTTGAGTTGCAACAACGAACAACGGTGGTCTCCTTGAGAGTGGGTACTTGAGTATGCGCTTCAAGGCAGGTTGTCCGAAAGCAGGGTTTCGCGCATCGCTGCAGCAGCGGTCAATGGGTGGTCATCCGCGATCCCACCTTATGCGGCCAAACGTCCGCAGGTTTTCGCCCGGCGGGCTGCCTTATCGGCCTCCGCGCAAAACTGCACCAGCCGTGCCCTTTCCATCGGGCAAAGGCCATGCTTAAATAGCGGCTCTTGACCAACTCTCGACAACAGAGGAGACGTTCCATCATGGCCATGCCAACCATTCGCCACGTCCGGGCATTTACCGTACGTGGCGGCGGCGCCGACTACCACGACCAGGGGCAGGACCACTGGATCGACGACCACATCGCAACACCGATGGCGCGGTATCCCGAGTACCGCCAGAGCCGCCAGGCGTTCGGCATAAATGTGCTCGGCACGCTGGTGGTGGAGATCGAGGCCAGCGACGGCACCGTCGGTTTCGCGGTGACGACCGGCGGCGAAATCGGTGCCTTTGTCGTCGAGAAACACCTGGCGCGTTTCCTCGAAGGCCAGCGTGTCACCGACATCGAGAAGATGTGGGACCAGATGTACTTTGCCACCCTGTATTACGGTCGCAAGGGTGTGGTGATCAACGCGATTTCCGGTGTCGACCTAGCGCTGTGGGACTTGTTGGCCAAGGTACGCAAGGAGCCAGTGCACCAGTTGCTGGGCGGGCCGGTGCGCGACGAGTTGGTGTTCTACGCCACCGGCGCGCGCCCGGACCTGGCCAAAGAGATGGGTTTTATCGGCGGCAAGATGCCGCTGCAACACGGCCCGGCCGAGGGCGAGGCGGGACTGCACAAGAACATCGCAAAACTCGCCGACATGCGCCAGCGTGTGGGCCCGGATTTCTGGCTGATGTTCGACTGCTGGATGAGCCTGGACCTTAACTACGCGACGCGCCTGGCCCATGCCGCGCAGGAGCACGGCCTGAAATGGATCGAAGAAGCGCTGCCGCCGGACGACTACTGGGGTTACGCCGAGTTGCGCCGCCAGGTGCCGCGCGGCATGCTGGTGACCACCGGTGAACACGAAGCCACTCGCTGGGGTTTTCGCTTGTTGCTGGAGATGGGTTGTTGTGACCTGATCCAGCCCGATGTGGGATGGTGTGGTGGCCTGACTGAGCTGATCAAGATATCGGCCCTGGCCGATGCACACGGCACCATGGTTGTGCCACACGGCTCTTCGGTCTACAGCTACCACTTTGTGGTCACGCGCCACAACAGCCCGTTCGCCGAGTTTTTGATGATGGCACCCAAGGCCGATAGCGTGGTGCCGATGTTCAACCCCCTGCTGCTGGACGAGCCTGTGCCACACAATGGCCGGATGAAGGCGTCGGCGCTCGACCAGCCGGGTTTTGGCGTTCGCCTCAATCCGGCGTGTTCGCTGCAGCGGCCGCATACCCATTGAGTCCGGCGGGAGCAATACGATGTTTGTAGTGACGGTTCAGTTCTCCATCCACTTGGAGCATTACGCGCAGTTCATGCCTGCAATGCTGTCCAACGCGCGCGACTCGCGGCAAAAAGAACCTGGCTGTATGGCGTTCGACGTGTGTGAAGATCCGGCACAGGCCGGGCAGGTGTTTCTCTACGAAATCTACCGCGACGCCGCTGCGTTCGAACAACACAAACGCGAAGCGCATTTTCTGGCCTTCGACCGGCTCGTGACACCGTGGGTGCAACACCGGGCGGTCAAGATATATTCATTGCTCGACAGGTGAGTTGTCGGCCCGATTCAGGAGTAAGCACCATGCAAGGTTGCAGGGTCAAAGGGCGCGATGTGCCACCCGCGTTGATCGGTGAATTGACCGACAGTGCTGGGTTGCTAAGTGAACCGAAACTATTGCGCGACCGCCTGAAGGAAGACGGCTACCTGTTTCTCAAGGCGGTGTTGCCAGCGGCTGCGGTACATGCAGCGCGGCGCGAGGTGTTCCAGCGGCTGCTGCAAGTGGGTGAGATTGCCGAGCCGGCCGATGCGGGCATCGCCACTGGCGCCAGCCGCCGTGCCGAACTCGAGCCCGACTTGGGCGCATTCTGGAAGTCGGTCAGCGAGACCCCGACGCTGCGCAGCGTCAGCCATGGCAGTGCGATCGGGGCGATTCTGTCGCTGTTGTTCGATGCGCCTGCCCGGCCACAAGACTACATGTTCCTGCGCGCCGCTGCGCTTGGGCGCGCCACCGGGCTGCATTTCGATTACCCGTTTTTCACCCGCGCCCATGACCAGGTGGCCACCGTCTGGTTGCCGATTGGCGACGTGCCGGTCAGCGACGGGCCGCTGGTGGTGGTCGAAGGGTCGAACCAGTTCCGCGATCTGATCGACCCGATGATCGGGTTTGACATCTCCACCGACAAAACGCGCAAGGCCGACCTCGGCATCGACGCCATCACCTTTGCCGAGCAACGCGGAACGCGGCTGCTGACGCGCAACTTCGAAGCCGGCGACATCGCGCTGTTCGGCATGTATACGGCACACGGCTCGCTGGACAACCATTCCAGCATCGGGCGCGTGCGCCTGTCCTGTGATGTGCGTTGGCAGCCGGCGTCCCTGCCAGTGGACGAACGTTACTTCGGCAGCAACCCGCCAGGCACTACCGGCGCAGGGTACGGCGAACTGGTGGGTGCAAAACCACTGACGCAGGAGTGGCACGTGCGCTGACCGTGCGGCCGCGGGGCGGACGGCAGCGCCCCCCCGCGGCGGGGGTGGTGGGGGCGGGGAGATATGGGGCGGCCCGGCGGCGCAGCCCGCCGGCGGGCGGCGCCATATCGTGCGGCGGGCC
>JAJAZK010000494.1 GCA_026785765.1 Rhodoferax sp.
AACCAGCACCGGCCCTGCCACGGCGCGGATACCCGACGCTGTCGCTACTCCAGACGCGGCCCTGCAGGCCCTATGCACCCTTGCGCGATTTCACCAGGTGGCCGCCGACCCGCTTAACCTGGCCCACCAACTAGGCCTGTCACCGAGCCAGGGCGCCTCAATCCCGGATTTGCTGCAGGCGGCCAAGATTCTTGGACTGCAGGCCAAACTTGTCCATACCAGCGCCGACCGGCTGGCGCTGACACCCCTGCCGGCCTTGGCCTTTCTGCACACGGTCAATGGAGACCAATCGCGAGGCAGTCGGCAGTCGGATGTGGCACCGGTCGCCGTCCCTGGACCTGTGGTTGTGGTGGCGCAGTGTGACGCCGATCGGGTGTTGTACCAGGACCAGGCGGCGGGCGGCACGGGGCGGCCGACAATCGAGCCGCTGGAGGTGTTCGCCGCCAGGTGGACCGGCCAACTCATGCTCGTCAGCAGCCGTGCCAGTTTGGCCGGAGCGCAGGCCCGGTTTGATTTCTCATGGTTCATCCCGGCGCTGGTCAAGTATCGGCGGCTGCTCGGCGAGGTCCTGCTGATTTCTTGCATGCTGCAGTTGTTTGCGCTGGTCAGCCCGCTCTTTTTCCAGGTGGTGATGGACAAGGTGCTGGTTCACCGGGGCACCACGACGCTCGACGTCCTGGTGATCGGCCTGGTGATCGTTATGGTTTTCGAGAGCGTCCTCAGCGCATTGCGCTCGTATGTATTCAGCCACACCACGAGCCGCATCGACGTGGAACTGGGCGCCAGGCTGTTTCGCCACCTGGTGCAGTTGCCGCTGGCCTACTTCCAGGTGCGCCGTGTCGGTGACTCGGTAGCGCGGGTGCGCGAGCTGGAGAACATCCGTGCGTTCCTGACCGGTAACGCTTTGACGGGATTGCTCGATCTTGTGTTCTCGGTCGTTTTCATCGCGGTCATGTTGCTCTACAGCGTGCCGTTGACCTTGATCGTGCTGATCAGTTTGCCACTCTACTTCGCACTGACCCTGGCGGTAGTGCCGCTATTGCGAGCCCGCCTTGACGTCAAATTTGCGCGTGGTGCTGAAAACCAGTCCTTCCTGGTGGAAACCGTCACCGGCATCCAGACCGTGAAAGCCAGTGCGCTGGAGCCTGCTTTCGGGAAGCATTGGGACCAGCAACTCGCTGCCTACGTCGTTGCGAGCTTCAAGGCGCACAACCTGGCGAGTTGGGCGCACGAGGGCATCGGTCTGATAGGCAAACTCGTCAGCGCTGCGGTGTTGTGGCATGGGGCTCATCTGGTGATGGACAACCAGCTCAGTGTCGGGCAGTTCGTGGCGTTCACCATGTTCGCGCAGCGTGTGGCACAGCCGGTCATGCGCATGGCGCAGTTGTGGACAGACTTTCAGCAGACTGGCATCTCGATGGCGCGGCTGGGCGACATCCTGAACACGCGCACCGAGGCAGCCTCCACCAGCACCGCGCAGCTGCCGCGGCTGCAGGGCCGCATCACGCTCGATGCGGTGACTTTTCGCTACCGCGCCGACGCGGCCCCGGTGCTGCACGCAGTGTCACTGGATATCCGGCCCGGTGAGGTGATCGGTGTTGTTGGCCGCTCCGGCTCTGGCAAGAGCACCCTGGCGAAACTGGTGCAGCGTCTGTTTACACCGGAATCGGGACGCGTGCTGGTCGACGGCGTGGACATCAGTCTGATCGATGCTTCCCAATTGCGCCGCCAGGTCGGTGTGGTGCTGCAAGAGAACCTGTTGTTCAACCGCAGCGTGCGAGAGAACATCGCCATCGCCGATCCAGCCGCACCAATTGACGCCGTGATCCGGGTGGCGCAACTCAGCGGTGCCCACCAATTTGTGGGCGAGCTGCCAGAGGGTTATGACACGATCGTGGGTGAACATGGAAGCACCCTCAGTGGCGGCCAGCGCCAGCGCATCGCTATCGCCCGAGCCCTTTTCACGAACCCGCGCATTCTGATCCTGGACGAGGCCACCAGTGCCTTGGACTACGAGAGTGAAGCCATCATCGGGCGCAATATGGCCCATATTTGTCAGGGCCGCACGGTATTGGTCATCGCGCACCGGTTGTCGGCCGTGCGCCACGCCGACCGAATCGTGGTACTGGACCAAGGGCGCATCGTCGAGACCGGCACCCACGGGGCGCTGTTGCAAAAGCCGCAGGGACTCTACGCACACCTGTGGCAGATGCAAGACGGCGGCCACGACACGCCAGAAAGTGTGGCATGACGGCGCAGAACCAGGCCGTCCCGGGGCTACTGGCGCGTTACCGTGTGGTCTTGCAGACGGCCTGGGTGAATCGGCATGTGCTTGCCGGCCCACGGCGCATGCGCGACGAGCTGGCCTTTCTGCCCGCTGCACTGAGCCTGCAACACACCCCGGTACATCCGGCTCCGAGAATTGCTGCAACCGTGTTGATGGCGCTGTTTGTGATTGCTGTGTGCTGGGCCTGGCTGGGCAAAGTCGATATCGTCGCAGTGGCGCCGGGCCGTATCATCGTGGGCGAACGCAGCAAACTTGTGCAGCCGCTGGAACGCAGCGTTGTGAAACGGGTGCTGGTGCAGGACGGCGACCGGGTGCAAGCCGGCCAGGCCCTGGTTGAACTGGACGCAACCAGCGTGCATGCCGACAAGGCAAATTTGCATGAGCAACTCCGCACCACATTGTCAGAGAGCGTACGTGCGCGCAGCTTGCTACAGGGCCTGCAGACCGTGTTGTCCCGCTTGCCTGCCACGACGTTCCCAGCCGATTGGACACTTGCCGAGCGACAGTCTGCGGACGCGCAGCTGGCCGCTGAATGGAACGATGTCAGCGCGCGGCTGGCCCGGTTCGCGGCAGAAGCACGGCGGCGCGAGGCCGAGGTCGCCACGGCGCGCGAAATCGTCGCCAAACTGGATGCCACCTTGCCACTGAGTCGGCAGCGCGAAGCCGATTTCAGGTCACTCGTTGGACAGGGCTTTGTGGCCGCCCACGCCGGACAGGACCGGACCCGTGAGCGCATTGAGCTGGAGCGCGACCTGAGCACACAACAGGCGCGCCTGTCTGAGGCCATGGCGGCGCTGGCCGAGAGTGAACGCAACCGCGCCGCATACCTGGCGGAAACCATGCGCAATCTGCATGAGCGCATTGCAGTGGCCGAGCTGCGGCGTCAGCAAGTGGGGCAGGAACACACCAAGGCAAGCCAACGCGAGAAACTCACGGTTCTGAGCGCCCCGGTGTCGGGCACTGTCCAGCAGTTGGCGGCCCACACCGCCGGTGGCGTGGTCACCGAGGCTTAGGTGTTGATGGTGATCGTGCC
>JAJAZK010000495.1 GCA_026785765.1 Rhodoferax sp.
CCGCGGCCAAGCCCTGCGCCGCCGTGTCGATGAGGTGGGCAAAGGCATTGCCAGAGTTGCGGCTTGTCAGGGCAAAGCGGCTTGGGCGTCGGCTACCACCATGGCAGCGCGCCGACGCCCAAACACTGAATTCTGCGCGGCCCGTTGACGTGGACCCGGTTGCCATGCACAACACAGAGCGGGCGTGCCCGTCTTAGCGGCCCTCTGCCGCAGCCATCCCATCGTAGTCCGCGCGGCGGAACAGCGCGTGCAACTGGCGCCGACGCACGCCCATGTTGCCACCGTCGTACAGGGGAAAACATAGGGCATCCTGCATCAGCCCGGCCAGGGGAAACATGTCGGTGCAGCTGTCGATGCCTACCAGCCGCATGCTGTCGTACACCACCTGTACGCACAGCTCGGATGCATAGACCTTGGTCATGATGGCGAGCTCGCGATTCCGGGTGCCGGTCGCCTCGAAGTGATGGCAGGACTTCCAGGTCAGGTAGCGAGCGGCTTCGATCCGCATCTCGATGTCGACCAGCATGAATCCGACGTTCTGGTGCTCGATCACCGGCACCGTGCCCGAGCGTTTGTCGGTCTTTGCGAAAGCGAGCGCGCAGTCGAAGGCGGCCCGCATCACACCGACGCAGGCAGCGCCGATCAGTGCTGCGGTCCAGGAGAAGGTTGTTGCGACGATCTCCAATCCATCGTCGTGAGGGCCGGGCAGGTTGCCTGCAGGCACCCGAACGTTCTCGAAGTGAATACGCGGCGAGTTCACTGCCCTGTGACCCACGGTGTCGAGCACATCGATCACTTGGACACCGGGCGTCGAGCCCGGCACGACGATCACCGCGAGCGATTCCTGCGGCGGGCGGGTGGGGTCGGTGCGACAGACGACGGTGATGCAGTGGGCGCCGCATCCATCCCAGCCCGAACCGTTGGTTGTGTAGTGCTTTTGGTCATTGATCACCCAAGAGTCGCCATCCAACCGGGCAACGGTCTGAACGCCCGCGCTGGGGTCCGGGCAGTCGAAGTTGGCCCCACCGGTGACCTCGGTGAAGGCGAATGCGGCCAGACGGGAGCCATCTGTTACAAAGTCGGGCAGGAAGCGACGCCTCTGCTCATCAGTGCCGAAGCGCAGGATAGGCTGCAGTCCCAGTCCGGTCGCCAGCAGTGTGGTTGGCAGATTGATATCGGCGCGGGCCAACTCCTCGGCCGCCAAGGCGAAATCCAGCGCGGACATCGCCGTTCCGCCGTAGCGCAAGGGTACCTGCATCGTTCGCCAGGACGGTCGCGAGACGCGGGTCGGCGCGGGTGAGTTCTCGATTGTGGACACCACGCGGAGCCTTGATCGCACGTCTGGACGCCGCCGCGACGTCTACCGCGCGCTGCGTGAGCGGTTCCAGCAGCCTGGGCTCGATCGCGACCGAGTTCGCCGTCTCGTTGGCGCATACCGGCGAGCCGCTGGCGGCAGCGGCGGCGGCGTTGCTCGAGAGCGCCCTGCACGACCTGATCGCCGTCGCGCTGCGGCCGACGCCGGATGTGCGCGAGCGCAGCCGCGGGGCGGCGCGCCAGATGATGCGACGCGCGATCGAGCGCCACATCGATACGAACCTGGCAGACCCCGCGTTGGGGCCGAACAGCATCGCATCGCGTTTCGGCGTTTCGGCGTATCGCGCCGCGCCCTCTATCTGCTGTTCGAGGACGAGGACAACAGTGGCCTGAGCGGCCGTGTCCGTGGGCAGCGTCTGGCGCGCGCCGCCGACGACCTGCAAGCCGAGCGCGGCTGCTCGGTGCTCGAGGTGGCGATACGCTGACGCAGCTTGCGGAGTGCAAACTGTCCGGCGCCAAGCCCCAGCGCGCCCGGCCGCGTTTTGCCGAGCAGTGGCCGCAGTCGAAGGCAGTGCAACTGCTGAGGGAGTGCAAGGTGGAGTATCGGGCGGGTGCAGGTTCCAGATGCGGCGGAATGGTTGGTGGGGCTGGAGGTTTAGTCGCCAACAAGTTGAGCCTTCACAAATCGCGCGAAGAATTCAAGCGTTTGCGCGCCAACGCCCGGTATTCATAGTCATTGCTCCGGTGCGCCGTCAACACCGTCACCGCATCGTCAGAGGTCACTGGTCCACGAACGGAGTCACGCGACCCGTCACGAGGACATGTTGTCCCTGCGCCACTGGCGCTGCCCAAGCCTGTGCAATGACGATGCCGTCGACCCCGGCCGGAACCGGCCAGGGGTCCAGATCAATGCGCTCGAAATCGTGCAACAGTGCTACCGTATCGCCGCTGCGTACGCGTGCTCCGCAATCCATCAATGGTTCGTAGTGCCCTGCAAAGGGCGCGACGGTGAAGCACGCGCGGTCCACCATCTCAGCCCGGACCTGTGTGCCGTCCGCGTGGTGGCCCATAGGGGCGATCTCGCCGCGCAACTGCCGGTGATGGATGGCAGCAGCGCGAACACCATGGCATCCGTAACGCACGCCGCTTGCCGCAACTGCACCGCCCCATCCCAACTCGGCACCGACCGTGATCTTGCCCAGATTTTCGGCTTCGCTCGCAAGCAGACCCGGCGTTTCGTTCTGGTAGGTGATGACCAGTGGGGTACCAAACCAACGCGCAGTGTTCTCGATCAGGCGCGACTGTTCAGCGTCGCTGACAGGATGGAAACTGGTCAGGGGCGCGAACCGCGCCACCTGTCCACCGGCGTGCAGATCAAGCACTACATGGACGTGTTTCCAGATACTGCTGCGCACAAACGCAGCGATGCGGTGGGTGATGCCCTTGATCGACGCTACCGTGCCGGCCCCCTCCACGAAAGCGCGATTGAGGTTCACACGGTCGTCCTGCGAAGAGTCCCGGGTCCCGGCCCGGAACGCCGCCACGTTCAGCACCGGAACCAGGATGATGCGACCCAGCACATCCGCAAGACTGATGTCCCGCATCATGCGCCGCACCACCATCGGTCCTTCGTATTCGTTGCCGTGATTGGACCCGAACACCACCAGGCCTTCCCCCGCTTGCGCTTGTGGACCGACCATCACGGTCAGCGGGATCAAATGGTCGCCCCAGATCGAATCGTGCTCCAGCGCGACCCAATAGTCGCGACGACCAGGACTCTCGAGGTCCAGTTCCCCCGCACGGACAATCAGTCGTTCCATGACATGCTCCTTTCAATTGACCCGGTGGGCCGCCACAAAATCTTCGTCAACATACACGCCCATATCCACGGTGTCGGGGATGCTGATCGTGCCGTTGGCGGTCAGTTCAAATCGCGCCGGCGCGATACCCCGGGTCAAGGCGCTCTGCGACACGTTGAACTCGACGAACCGGGCCCGCGGCAAGGTGGCGATCAGCTGCAACGAATAGCCGGTGAGCAAGTGGGTGAGCCAGGAATGCGGCACCAGGTCGATGCCAGCAGATTCGGCCATCTGTGCCACACGCCGCGCCACCGTCAGGCCGCCGCAGCGCGAGAGGTCGGGCTGGATCACGTCTACGCAACCGGCCTGAATGAAGCGCTCGAACTCCCAGTGGGTGGCGACCTGTTCACCCGCCGCCACCGGCACCGGGCTGGCAGCGCGCACGGTGGCGTATTCGGCGAAGTTCTCAGGGTGGATGAAGTCCTCCACCCATCCAACCTGGTAGTCGGCCAGCCATTCACACAGCGCAATGTTCTCGCGCAGGCTGCGCATCGGGCCAGGGCGGGTCCATCCAGCCGGGTACCAGCCTGGGTCTACCAGCAGATGCCGGTCGGGGCCCAGCGCCGCGCGCGCGGCGGCCACCAGTTCGCGGTCACGACCCGGGTCCTGGCCGAATACACCCCAACCGAACTTCACCGCGCGAAAGCCGCGCGCCACATAGGCTTGCGCCGCCTCGGCCATGGCCTCGGGCGTTTCACGGAACAGCGTCGAGGCATAGGCCAGCACCTCGTCGCGCCGGCGACCACCGAGCAGGGTGGCGATTGGCATGCCGCAAGCTTGCGCACGGATAGACCACAAGGCGTTGTCGATCGCCGAGATGCATTGCATTGCGATACCTCGGCGCCCGTAGTAGGCGCTGCCGATGTACAGCTTGTCCCATAGCCGGTCCGTGTCAAGCGGGTTCTCGCCCACCAGCAACTCCCCCAGCGTCTTGAAACCCAGGATCGCCATGCCCTGGCCGGCAATGATGGCCACAGCTGCCGGGCCGAGCGTCTCGACATCGGCCCAGCCGGTAAGGCCATCGTTGGTAGACACCTTGATGATCAGTTGCCAGTCGCCGTTGTCGGTGGCCTCGCTGGCACCTGCCGTGGCCTTGTAAGTTTCACTGCCCTTGAGCAGGATGGGTTCAACCGCAGTGATGCGCATGGCGGGCTCCAGGGGGTTGGCGTGCGCGGCTCAAACGTTCGCGTGGCCGATGACTGCTGACGCGGGCAGAAAGCGCTCGGCAAAATGGCAAGCGACCTGGCGGCCCGCATCCAGACTGCGCAGCGCCGGGATCTGGCTCTTGCAGATCTCCGCGGCATACGGACAGCGCGTGTGGAAAGCACAACCCGGCGGTGGCGCGAAGGCGCTGGGCAGGTCACCAG
>JAJAZK010000496.1 GCA_026785765.1 Rhodoferax sp.
CATGGTCCAGGCCCGAAACCGGGTGCATGAAACCAGCGAAAAAGCTGCCAGAGGCCATCCCTTCAGTATGCGCCGAAGCGGCTGAAGCAAGGCCCAGCAGGAGCATGGCCGCTAAAAGCCGGAAAATGTTGAGGACGTGACGGTTCATGCGAAATCTCCAGGTTAGAGCGGTAGCAGCGACACGTTGGCCACCCGCTCGACAAACCACACGCTCGCGATTCCCATCGCGAGCAGCGAGCCACCACGTACGAACACCTTCGGATAGGCGCGTTGGGAGCGCAGCGTGAACAACAGAACCGTGACGAGCGCAACAATCAACAGTTGCCCGAGTTCCAGTCCCAGGTTGAATTGCAACAGGGCCCAGGCAAATTCCGCCGCTGGCAGTTGTAGTTCCGAAAGGACACTAGCATAACCAAAACCGTGAATCAAGCCGAAGAAGAAGGTGACCAGCACACGGCGCCCACGAAATATAGGCCACAGGTTGTCGAGCGCAGCGAGTGTGATCGTTACGGCGATGGCGGGCTCTATAAACGCCGGCGCCAAGTTGACGATTCCAGTGGCGGCCAGCGCCAGTGTGAGCGAATGCGCCAGCGTGAAGGCGGTGACGATGCCGATCAACGGAATCAGTGCCGATTTCAGCCGCGGCACCGGCTGCCAGCCCTGCTCGGTGCGGCGCAGAACCGACGGCAGCAGCAGGCAAACCAGGAACAACACATGGTCGTAGCCGGTGAGGATGTGCTGCACTCCTTCGCGTACGAATTGCAACGCCTGCTCGGGTTCTGCGGGTGCCGCTGGCGGTGCCGCCAGCTTCACGGTCGGCGCTGCTTCCACGACAGTTGCCGGATTCGGAATCAGTGGTGCAGAAACGCCCGCCGCTGTTGCCAGTTCCGCACCTGCCAAGCCAACGCGTACCGCTTGAGGCACCAGCACCCGCACCGCACCCGGTTGTCCGGCCCAGCTGATGCGGGCGATGCCGCGGTGTGTGGGGTCCACGTCGTCCATTACCCCATAACGAATACCAGGTGGCAGCCCAGGCTTGCACGTGCTTTGCAAGGTCAGCGCCGCGTAGACGCCGTCGATGCGCCGCTCCAGCCCGTGCGTCACGGGTTCCAGCGGGCAGCCAACCAGTTCGACCCGCGTGCGCAGGTACGCCTCGATGAGCGGCCAAGCCAGGCGTATTTCGCCCCAAGTGAGTTTTCCGTCTCCATTGGTGTCCAGATTGAGCGCGACGTCCAGGTCGCGCAACGCGACGTCAATCCTCAAGCTGGTGCTACCCGCCCCACCTTCGAGCTGCAGGTAGGCGTCACTGGCCTTGTGTGCGTGAGCCGCAATTACCCACACGGCGAGCGCCAACGCCGCCATGGCGCGCCGCACCAGGGAAGCCCACCAGCCCCGCGGATGGTTAACGCAGCGCATCGAGGCGTACATCGCGCAGGCCCATTGCGCTTGCCAGCGCCGCGGCTTCGCTCTGCGCTGCCGCGTCCTTGCCCGCCGCCGCCGCCTGCGCCAGAAGCAGCAGGTCCAGCGGTTCGCGCTGGTGGCGCACGTTCTCCCGCGCGAGGTTGAGCGCCTTGCGCGGCTGGTTATCGATCCATAACGCAAACAGGGCCAGCTCGCGCGCGTGCGTGGTTCGGGCCTCAGGGCGCAGGTTGGCCTGCGCCATACGTTCGCGCAATTCGCGCACGTCGCCAGCCGCGGTCTGGGACCGGGTCTTGACACCAGTTATCGCCAGGCGCAGCAAGGCTGCGTCGGTTCGGGGCTGGTTCTGCATCTGCCGTGCGGCGTCGTCGAAGCGATTCTGATGAATCAGGAAGTCCGCGAACGACAAGGTTGTGTAGCCATCGGCTTGCGCCTGCAGCGCCTGGCGGTAGGCAGCTTCCGCTGGCCCGTTCTTGCCCGCGCGGGCTTCGCTTTCGGCCAGTGTCGTCAACAGCCAGTTACGCATGGCGGGCGCCTGCGCACGGGTGTCAGCGAGCAGTGCATTGAGCGCGTTGCGGGCGCCCTCGAAGTCGCCACGCAGACTGTCGTTCTCAGCTTGGCAGGCGGCCGCGTGGCCTGCCGCGCCCGCTGCCGCGACTCCTTTGCACGCGCTGTCAGAGGCCGCATAGCGGCCTTGCACGCGGCGCACCGTTGCCAGCGTGAGCCAGGCCTGCGCATGCCCCGGCCGACGGGCCACCAATTGCTCCAGATTTGTAGCCGAAGTATCAAAATCATGCAGGAACTGCTGCAACGTCGCCAACATGAGCAGCACCTCATCGGGCGCATCGCTGGTGCGGGGCCACGCGCCCAGCAGAGCCAGCGCTTGACCGACAAGGCGCGGATCGCCTTGGGTACGCCCCTGGTCGAGATACAGCCGCGCCAACTGAACGGCGCTGCGTTCATCGCGCGCATTGGCGGCAAGCAACCGACGCAGTTTGCGAATTTCGGCGCGGTCGCCCGACGTGGCGGGCAGGACTTCGATTACTTCGTCGTCCCGAACCGGGTTGACGCTGCTGGCCTGCGCGTGGGCGCCGCCGAACAAGGTGACCATGACGCAGATCACCGTAGCGAAGGCCTGGATGCGTGTCATAGTTATCAGGGATGAAATTAGCGTTGAACGCAGTCGTGCGAAAACCAGATGCTACGCCACTTAGCATCTGGTTCAGGGAGGAAGAAACCGCCGGTGCGGGTCCTTTACAACGCCACCGGTTCTCCGGTCTCGTCGCCCGGCGGCGCCGTGAAGCCGGCGCTGAAGGTCAGCGGTTCCGAGCTTTCGTCGCCCTGCACCAGGCTCAGAATGAAGGTTGTGAATGCCGCAGAAGTAGCGAAGGCACTGTCTGGCACGCTGGTGGCAACCTCTACGTTATTGTTGCCACCGCCACCGCATGCGCTGAGTGCCAAGGCGGTGGCGAGTACTGCGGCCAAGCCCAAGGCCCGAGTTTTGTTGATTTTCATCATGTACCTCAATTAAAGTTGCCGGGTAACGGGGTGTTCAGGTACGGAAACACGACTTTGAAGTCGACAGACGTTTTGCGCACACCGTCCGTAAATGCCAAGCCGCCAGCCGGTGCGTCGGCGGGCACGCAACCCACCATGAACGTATCGGTCGGACCAGTGAGCACGCACAACGCGCCCATCGAAACGCGGATGGCTACGTCCACCACATCGTCGCCTGGCCGGCGTCCGTTCGGAAAGCCCGCGTTGTCGCCCCCTGCCACACCAAGCGCGTTTTGCGAACCCGCTGCCACTGGCGCGGTAGTGGTGTTAAGCCGCAACATGTCAGACGCGACCACACCCACTGGCTGGTTAACGCCCTTCACGCCGGTCAGGAAAGCCGCCACCAGATCGGTACGCGGGAACTTTGTCGGCGCCACCGCCGCTGGGAACAGCGTCTGGATCAATGCCGGCAAGGTCGGGTTGGTCACGTAGTCGGCGAATTGGCCATCGCCGGTATTGGGCTGGGGTCTGGACGCGTTGAACTTGTCCTTGTCGTCCAGGCCGATCACCACCTCGTTGACCAACGGCATACCCAGACGTGACACCTGTGTCCATGCGCCGCCGTGGAACGATGCCTTGTTCAGCCCGCTTGCGGGCGCTCCGTTCAGGAGCCGTCCTTGGCGCAGGCTGGCAGTGGTGTAAGCGCCAATCACCGGTTCAGTGCCATTGGTCAGGCAGGTGATCGGCACCTCCAGCGAGATGGTGCTGATGTTCTTCTTCTCGAGGTCGTTGAGATTTCCGCCAACTTCCGCGCCGAGCGGGTTCAGGTTGAACAGATCGAAGATCTTGCCGACCGCGATATAGAACGGCTCCTTGCGCTGGCCGACAAACATGCGGCCGTTGGCGCAACCCGGGATGGCCACGTCGTAAATGTGCTGGTTGGCATAAGTCTCGTAACCGCTGACGCTGCCAAACGACTTGTCACCGATGTTGTCCACTGGCTTGTCGAACGTCGAAGCACCCGCAGCCGTCAGTGCCGCGCGGGTTCCGGCTCTGCGGCCACCGCGAACGATCTCCACCGAGTAGGTTTCCCGCACATTCAGCGCGGCCGGGTTCACGCCCGAGATGACGCCACTGTTGATCAGCGGAATCTTGACCGACTTGCCGCCGACGCTCAGCGCGGCGGCCTTGGAGGTACTCTTGAAACGAAACTGGAAGGTGATGTCCTCCTTGCCGTCGCCATTGTTGTCGACGTGGATTTCGTAGAGGGCATTCGGATTGAACTGGTAGAAATTGGGGCCGCCTTGCGGATCCTGGAACGGGATGTAGTTGGCGATCAGCGTCACGTAGGCCGCACGCCCGGCCTCGTAACTCCGGAACATGTAAAAGTCAGTTCCATCCACCGAGGGGTTCATGGCGATGGAAGGTGCTTCGCGGTGGCTTGAGGCGATTGCCGTGCCGCTGCACACCAGCGCAGCGCTGCCCGCCAGCGCGGCAAGGGCAAACCGCCCGCCGCGAGGAGACAAAAGAGGGGAATGAATCATTGCTATCTCCAATAAAGGGTTGAGAAGTAGTTATCTTCGCTTGCCCCAGTTGGACCTTATGTGCGATACCGCACGCTGGCAATGTCCAAACTGATCAAGATCAAATTTGGCAAGAGTCGGCGGCCTCATCACACGCGGCACAGGCCGGCATCGCTGCTTCATCAACGGAGTGAACCGCTCCATGTCGTCGAATCCGACCTAGTGATCCGGCGGAGCGGCTAATCAGAGATTGCGGGCAGCACTGGCCGGATTCTTCTTGATTGACCCGGCGGCACATTTGCTACCCCTTCGAGGTCTGCCAAGGCGTCACGCAACCGTTGCAAATCGCTTGCGACGACCGGCCATTCCACGTTCCTGCCCCGCGCATCAGCTTCGTGCTTCACCAACTCTCTTGCAGCGACAAGCACGCGCTGAAATCGTGGGTCGGGAGTCTGGTTATTGATGGGCATACGGGAATGCTACACGGGAAGCCGGAGGACGACGGAGTCGACCCGTTGGGCCAAGGTTGCCCATCAAACCAGTTGTGAATTCTGTCGATACTTGCGCGGACAAGTCGCGCAGACCGCGTGATCACCGGGCTTGTGACGTATCCAGACCTTCGCCTCGAATGCTGTCGACGAAGTCTATCAGTTGCGCGCGGCTGGCAATAGCGGGCAGGCACTTCCTGGCCACTGCCAGCGTCGCCTTCGGTTGCTTGCCGCACAGCTTGCTCAACTCGGCAAATCCGCGCTCCTCGCGTCCTTCACCCTCGGCACAAAAGAAAGCGATTTGCTGGATCCGGGCGGCGTACTGACGGATATACGAGCGCACCGGCGGCGCCAGGCCGGCGCGCGAAATCGGCACGCCGATCACCACCAGGTCGTAGTTGGCCGGATTGCGGACTGGTCTTTGGATCGGTGGCGCGGAGTGAACCAGGGCCTGCCAGTTGTAGCGCCATCCCGCAAGCCAGGTCATTCCTTGAGCCTGCGCGTGGATCGGATCGAGGTGGGCATTACATCGCATGGCGATCTCTTTCGCAATACGGCTGGTCTGTCCGGTGCGTGAGAAATAGGTGACGAGCGTTTTCATAAAAATTACGGGTTGCGCGACCTGGTTCAGCAATGCTCCGAACAGGCGCATTTAACATCCCAAGGTGGCCACCAGAACATGTCCAGCGCCCGCGTCGGGCTCCCAATCGGTGATGCTCAATGTCTTTGTGCGCACGCTTGCCGTCTGTGCGGTGCAACACACAGTTCGGCTCTCCCGTACCGGCCCACAGAATTTCGGCGTGCGGTCTGACGTGAGCCGAGGGCGACTTGACCGATGATGAAGGCCTTCTGTTTGTCATTGATGGAGTTGCCATGAGACGTTCAATATTGCCAATCAACCATGTACCACCCGTGCGCGAACCTTTGCCTGACGTGTTGCCCTTGCCCCTGGATCCCGACAAAGGGCCAACGCCTGACTTGCTTCCCGACGACCCTGAGCGTGACGGCGTGACGCAACCGGTCGGGCTCGGATCGCCTTTGTTTTGTTCCGCAAGCAGTTGACGAGTCGCTCTCGCACTACTCAACCGGTCGACGGAATCGGCTGTCCGACAATAGCTGACGAGTTCTCCACTGGATTGTCAGCCATCGGCGTCGCATCGCCCCAGGAAAGCACCAAGGCGCGCAACTGGTTCATCAGGTCATCGGCCATCGATTCAAGCAGTTCCAATTCGCGCTGAGTCAGTGAGCGGGGCTGCGCGTCGAGGATGCACAGCGTGCCCAAGATATGGCCGCCCTGGTCGCGCAGCGGGGCGCCGGCATAGAAGCGTAGACCTTTTTCCTTTAGCGCCGGGTTCCCGGAAAATCGCAGATCGCGTGCCAGATCCGGCACCACCATGGTGCGAGCGTTCGCGACGACATGGCCGCATAGCGACAGCGAGCGCGGTATCTCCAGATCTTCCGCGCGTAGCGTGATGACCGGCTCGCCGTCCACGCCCGACGGCGTCAGTCCGAACAGGGCCGGTATCCGCTGGATGTCGGCATCGACCAGACACACCATCGCCATCGGGACGTCGAAGATGTCAGCGACGCGTTGCGAGGCCGTGTCGAACAGCGGCTGGGCCCTGAGATCGAGCGCACCGCTGGCGCGCAACGCCGCGAGCCGGTCGCCGTCGAACTCCGGAACCGGAGCGGGCAGGTAACCGGTGCTCAGTTCGATGCCGAGCGCATGCGCCAGCTGGAGCAGCGCCTCGCTCAACGAAGTCACGACCGCATCTGCGCCGAGGTCCCGGCGCGCGCCCTCTCCGAGTACCTCCGGTGGAGCGTTCCACAGCGCCAGCACGATATGCAGGTGGGGCCAGCGGCGGCGCAGGCGGCGGCAGAAGGTCCGCGCGCGGGGTTGCGGCTCGGGACTGAAAAACGACAGGCAGACGGTTTTGACGCGAGCAAGATCGAGGCGGTCGATGTAGACGGCGGTAATCAGCGACGAGGGCCGGTGCGCCGCCGGAAGCCCGGCCAGCGACAGCGAATGCGCGAGCATGCGTGCGGACAGCGTGTCGATCTCCCATTTGCCGCCGATGCATATCGCCATCGCCGGTACTGCGGCGGCATCCGCCGGGTGCTGCTCGATCAGGCCGTCGATCAGCGCATCCATGCCGACGACGACGCGGTGGCGGTGCTCGGCGCTCGCCACGCTGGCGTGGTCGATCGCCGCCATGCGCAGCACCGCCAGGCCGGTGGTGTTGTAGAAGGCGGCGACATCGGCCTCGACCAGCTGCTCGGTCGCCACCTCGACCGCGGCGTCGACCTCGCCGGCCAGCAACCGCTGGTAAATGCGCGTCGCAGCATCGAGCGCGGGCTGGCTGCCGAGCAGCACGTCGAGAAAACTCAATCGCGGCAGGTGTCGGCCGATCACCAGCAGGCACACGGTCAGAGGCGTCGACATGATCAGCCCCATCGGCCCCCACAGCGCGGTCCAGAAGGTCGCCGCCGTGATCAGCGAAATTGCCGACAACCCGGTGCTGGCACCGTACAGCCAAGGTTCCACAATATTGTTGCTGACCAGCTCGAGCAGCAAAATCAGCCCGACTGTCATGAGCACCATGCTCCAGCCCGGATCGACCGCAAAGGCCAGCGCGACCGGCGCCACCGCGGCGATCATGGGCCCGATGTAGGGTACGAAACGCATGATCGCTGCAACCGCGCCCCACAGGATCGCGCCCGGCACGCCGATGAACAAAAGTCCCGCGGCCATCGGCACGCCGTAGGTCAGGTTGACCACGAGCTGCATTGTCAGGTACTTGCTGATGCGCCGGCCAGCTTCGTCCATCGCATCGGTTGAACGGTGCAGGCTGCCGCCGAGCAGGCGAAGCAGCCGGTCGCGCAGGTCGTCGCGGTCGAGCAGCACCAAGAACACGAAGACCAGCACGATACCAGCGGTGGCCAAAGGCCCGATGCCAGCTTCGAGCCATTTCAGCGCCTCATGGAAAGGCGTCGGGGGTGTTGGTTCGACACGCACGCGCTGCACCGGGGGGGGGGCGGCCCGCCCGGGCGGGGGGGGGGGGGCGCGGTCGTAGGGGCCCGCCCGGGGGGCCGCAGCACAGCACCGCTAGAGACGTTAGGGACCCCCGAGGCCCCAGCCCCGGGCGGGGGCGGGTTTTC
>JAJAZK010000497.1 GCA_026785765.1 Rhodoferax sp.
TGAGCCCGGACCCAAACAGTCCGGTGGACTGTTTGTGCCTGGCGAAGGGCTGGGCCACTGGCCCGGCGCTGCCTGCAAGGCCACGCCGCTGCCTGCAACGGCCTGATCGCGCGGGCCTCCTCCGAGTCGGCCTCGGCGTCGGCCAGGTAGCGCGATCCACCATCCTCCTCTTCGACGAGCACGCCGCAGTGGGTCAGCAGCCTCATCAGTCATGAAGCACCTCAATGAATGGGCCAAGTCTGTAACTTATCTCAGATTCAAATAATGTAGAAATGTTTCTACATTGAGTCGTTACAAAAATTTGAATCAAGCAGCACAGGAAAAGCCCTCTGTTTTTTATAGCAAGATATTCATATGGAACGTGGACGCAAGCCTCTTTTCTAAAAATTTGGTGAAATACCTATTCGACGACGCTGCGGGGTACGTGGCGGCGCAGGCGTTGCAAAACGAACAACTTCAGTCAGTCCACCCGCCCTCAAGTGCCTTCGGATCGTGCGCCGAAAGTTCGCGGAAAGTAAACCACCTGGTTGCGATCCCGTATCTGGTAGCCCATCGCCTGGCGAGGAGCACCCACATCCATGAACCCTGTTTCGTCTAAGAAATTTGCGGCCAGCGCCCGAGTTCGGAACCCGCTTTTATCCAGCGGTCGCCTCAACACCGCTTCATAAGCTTTCTGCAACTGCGGGAGCGTGAAAGGCTCCGGCAGCAGAAATGCGGGCAACGATGTGTACTCAACTTTTGAGGTCAGCCTCTTCACCGCCGCCTGCAAAATCTCCCGGTGATCAAAGGCCAACTTTTTGCGAGGAGACCGTTCATCAATCGCGTGCCATTGCGCCGCTTGGGAGGTTGCATCTGAATTCAAGCTCAAAGCCAGCGGTGCAAGAAGCGCAAACCAGGCATGCGTCGCCGCCCAACCCCTCGGGTCACGCGTCGAGTTGCCCCAACTGCCCAGTTGCTCCAGATAGGGTGTCTTGACCCCGGTTTTCTCCAATAACTTGCGGCGTGCACAGGCCTCCAGCGAAGCGTCCTTATCGATGTCTACAAACCCGCCCGGTAAAGCCCACGCGTTAGGAAAAGGTTCCGTAGTGGCATCTGGTCGCCTGACCAAAAGCACCTGTAGCTGCCCCTCCTGAACGGTAAAGATCACCACATCCACAGTGGTTAGCGGCTTGGGGAAATCAACGAGGGGGTACTTCATTCACGGCTCCTGACGTCATTTTCAAAATTCTTCCAGCACTGCTTGACATTTGAATAATAGGTTGTACTATACATCCTTTATAGGTTGTTCAATACAACCTATGCACCGAAAAATCAAACCCTCACTTCACCAAGGAGAACGCCATGATCGGAGCCATTGCAGGAGATATCGTCGGTTCAGTCTATGAATGGAGCAACTACAAAGCCAAAGACTTTTCGCCACTTTTCCGCGCGGATTGTTTCTACACAGACGACACGATCTGCACGATTGCCGTTGCAGACGCCTTGCTCAACCAAAAGCCCCCTGCCCAATGCCTGAAGGATTGGGGTCTACGCTACTTTGAAAACAATGGCTGGGGCAGTTCATTTCGCCGCTGGCTGAAATCACCTGATGATGGCCCGTACAACAGTTGGGGAAACGGCGCTGCCATGCGAGTCTCCCCGGCGGCCTGGCTTGCAACGTCGCTGGAGCAGGCGCTTGAATTTTCCCGCATGGTGACGGAGGTGACGCACAACCATGCGGAGGGACTCAAGGGAGCGGATGCGACAACCGCCGCGATTTATCTGGCCCGCCAAGGAAAAGTCGCAGCCGACATTCGCACCTACCTACAGACGACGTTCGGCTATGACCTGTCGGCGACCGTAGACCAAATCAGGCCCACCTATGTGTTCAACGAGTCATGTCAGGGCACCGTACCTCAGGCCTTGACCTGCGCGCTGGAAGCCACGAGCTTTGAAGATGCCATCCGCAATGCAATCTCTATCGGTGGAGATAGCGACACCGTGGCGGCCATTGCCGGGCCCGTGGCTGAGGCGTTGTTTGGTATGCCGGACTGGATACAGTCAGAAGTGAAAAGCAAATTGCCAGGCGAAATGACGCGAGTGTTGGCCGAGCTGTATCGATAGACGTATGCAGCTATCGGTATCTTTGATGGTCACACCACGGGTCGTGCTAAAAATATCGTGCGACGTTAGATTCTGATGAAACTTATTGAAAGAAGAACAAGCAATGAAAACCGAGCACAAGACAATGAAGATTAAAGACATCATCGAGATGGATCAAGAGAAAGCCCTTCAAGTCGATCCGGAATATCAGCGTGGCGCTGAATGGACGGTAAAACAGGATCGACTCTTGATCGATTCCCTATTTCGCGGCTACACGATCCCACTTTTCTACTTCCATGTGAAGTCCACTAAAAGCACATGGGCCAACAACACCTATTACTACGTTGTTGACGGACAGCAGCGAAAGAATGCAATTGTTCGGTATGCAAAAAATGGCTTTGCAATGTTCGATCCCGTTAAGGATTCCAAAACGGGGCTCGCGCATTTTCAAAAGAGCCAGCCAGTTGCTTGGGCCGGAAAAACCTTTGACGCACTTTCTCAAGTTTTGCGGGATCAATTTTTTGAAACTCCCTTGAATGTCATCTTTGTCGAATCGGCAGATGACAACGAAGTACGCGATCTTTTCATCCGACTACAGGGTGGTCTGCCTTTGACGGCACAAGAAAAGCGCGATGCCTGGCCGGGGGACTTCACCAAATTCATCATTGAAACAGCTGGAAAGGCGTCCAGCACGCAGAGCTGGACGGGGCATGATTTTTTTCACAAGGTACTCAAGGGCTCTGCCGCCAGAGGCAATATGCGAAAGCTATGCGCCTCGATGTTCATGCAGTTTTACTCTCGTCGTTTCAACAAGTACTCACCAGAATCTTTCACCTCGTCGAGTGGATTGGATATCGACAATTTCTATCAACACCACATTGACTTCAATGCACAGTCGGAACTTTCTGGTGCACCGCGATTTCGAGATATTCTTGACAAGGCCGCACAACTTCTTGGCAACGGTAAACGGCCAAAAATAGAGGCTCACATGGCCTACAACGTTGTGCTTTTCATGGACATCGCGATGGGGACTTTTGTGCCCGCATGGACCGATAATTTCACGATCGCATTCGATGATTTTCAAAACCGCTTGGCAAAAGCTCGAAAGAGCAAAGATCCGAAAGACGAATTCTGGATTCACTATGGCGTTCTGACTGGAGTTTCTACATCCAGTAAAGGGCGCATTGAAGACAGATACCGATTTTTCGAACGAAAAATGCTCGATGCAATGTCCTCGTTGGGTCGGCTAGACCCAACCAGGGCGTATAGCCCAGCGGAGAGAGGATTCATTTTCGATCGTGACAAACGTACCTGCCAAAAATGCAATGGACCAGTTTTGTGGGCTGATGCCGAAATCGATCACATCACGCCGCACGCAGTTGGTGGTGAAACATCTATTGAAAACGCTCGACTGGTTCATGCAAAGTGCCACACCCGAGGGACCAATGCGCTTTTCGGCTTTAACGATTCGGGCGAAAAAATTGAATTGGTGGGCAAACCCTGGGAAGAGGATTCGCCAGGCAGCACCAAGAAAAGCATCTTGAACTCGAATGGCCAGCTTGTACGGATTAAGCACTTGTATGAGAAAGGTCTGCTGGTTGACGGGTGCAAGCTGAGCTACCCGAGGGAGAGCGGAGATATAGAAGCCCGCTTCATGGCACCGGAAAGTTTTGTTTTCCTTGACGGGGAAAAAGAACAAATCTACACATCGCTGAACAAGCTGATCACTGAAAAGGTTGGGTCTGCCTGTAACGTTTGGGCCGGCACCGAAGTGACTTTTCCGGACGGTGGAGTGATTTTGCTAAACGACTTGCGTGACCGCTACCTTGACTCGGACGAGTTGGAAGGAGAAGAGGATGAATTCCCCGATGAGGAATAGAAAAGCGCTCAGGTTTGCAGGTGCCGCAATTCGCTCCGAAAATTTGCAGTACCCCTGAACTCACCCAAACAACTCGCTATGCGTCCCCGCCCGAACAAAATTCAGGCAGTTGTCCTCCACCTGATAGATCAGCAAAAAGTCACCGCCAATATGGCATTCGCGGTGATCGGCCCAACGCCCTTTGAGGGCATGGTCCAGCCACTCGGCACCCAGAGGCGCATCATTGGCGATCAGCAGCATCATGGCTTCCTTCAGACGACCCATGTCGTAGCGGCCTGAGCGCGACAGACGCTCCCAGTCTTTGTAAAACACTTTGGTGAAATCGCAAGTGCGCGGGAGGACAGCGCGCTTGCTTTCAGCCGTTCTTCTGGAGGGCATCGAACAAAGCTTCCGGCGTGGCAAAGCGGGCGCTGCGCCGCGCGGCCATCAGGGCCCTGGACTCTTCCATCGCGGCCAGGGTTTCGGCATTGGGCACCTTGAGTTCGAGCGGAAAGGCCTGGTCAATGACCACGCGTCGCAGAAACAGTCGCACCGCGTCTGACACCGACAAGCCCATGGCTGCCAGCGCCTCGGTGGCGTCGTCTTTGATGGTTTCTTCCACACGAATGTGAAGCATGGCTGTTTGTGCGCCCATTGGGTGGCTCCTGTTGATGAGATGCAATTTTGCCACTCATTTGAGATACATTCAAGGCCACTTGATGTTCATTGAGTTGGCGAAAGGGCGTTGAATCGGATTTGCTGCGCGACTTGTTTGAACCAATAACGGCGTAATTTCTACCCAGGTACTTCAGGAATATGCCAATGTTGCAATCAAAAAGCTGCGCTTGTCCTCATTCAATATACGCGAGCAGCTATTTTTTTTGGGAGCAATTGGAAGTGGTTCAGCTCACGCCGAGCATCATCCATGCAGGTCTGGGGAATAGGAAATTCAAACGGCATGTTTTCGGATTCACTGGGAAGGACGCGCCCGCTCAGGGCTGTTCTGCTGGGGAGGTTTGGGCCGGCCGGGATCACGCTCGGCAACTGCAGCCCCGCCGCCTGACCTGAAAGCCGCCTCGGCATCGGGTAAACCCGCGCGCTTCGTGGCCCCTCA
>JAJAZK010000498.1 GCA_026785765.1 Rhodoferax sp.
AAAGGGAACTTCATCCCGTCCCCGGCGGGGGGCACCCGTCTTGGCGCCGCTGGCTGGAGCGGGCTTTACCGTCAGCGCCGGAAAAGCGGGCAACGCGGGTGCGGTGTCGACGGACAGCATCGCGTTCGGAAGTGGTTGCTGTTCACGCTGGCCCGAGCGCATCGACTCGTAACGATCGATCGACAAAATGTCGGAAGCCGCCGCATCCCGCACCACCACCGGGCGCAGGAAAACCATCAGGTTGGTCTTCTTGCGTGAGCGGGTTTCACTCTTGAACAGGTTGCCGAACAAAGGCAGGTCGCCCAGCCCGGGCACCTTGTCCTGGTTACCGGCGTATTCGTCCTGCAGCAGGCCACCAAGCACCACAATTGCGCCGTCCTCGACCAGCACGTTCGATTCGATGGAGCGCTTGTTGGTAATCAAACCGCTGGCGGAGTTGATCGACGACGGCTGCACACTGGAGACCTCCTGGAATATGGAGAGCTTGACGGTGCCGTTTTCGCTGATCTGCGGCTTGACGCGCAGCGTCAGGCCGACGTCCTTGCGTTCGATGGTCTGGAACGGATTGACGGAGCCGCCGCCCGACGCGGTATTGGTAAAGGACCCTGTGATAAAGGGCACGTTCTGGCCAATCACGATCTTGGCCTCTTCGTTATCCAGCGTCAGGAGGTTGGGCGTCGACAGGATGTTGCCGTCTCCTGTGGACTGCAGAAAACGCGCCAGGAATCCCAGCACGTAGACTCCGTTGATGCGGTTCGCCAGACCGAGGTTGAGGCCAGTGCCAGGCACAACTGTTCCGGCTGCGGCACCGGCGGCCAGGTTGATGATGTTGTTGCCGCCACTGCCGAAGTTCGTGCCCAGTATGCCGATACTGCCGTCGCCGTTCTTGCCAATCGCACCTTGCCACTGGATACCGAACTCGGCTGCCTTGTCTGCGTTGACTTCGGCAATCAGGGACTCGACGAATACCTGTGCGCGGCGCGCATCGAGCTGATCGATCACGGCGCGCAACTGGCGGTACTGTGGCTCTGGCGCCGTGATCACCAGGGAATTGGTGGCCGGATCGGCCTGGATCTGGCCTCCGGTGGCCACTTGCGCCGCCGCACCGCCCGCCACATTGGCCACCGCCGGTGCCGCCGTCGCCGGCGTGCCGGCCAGAGCCGCGCGCAGCGTGGCGGCAAGCTTGACCGCGTCAGCGTTCTTGAGGTAGACCACATGAATGTTGCCAGCCGCATTGGCCGTGGCCGGCTGGTCCAGCCGATCCACCAGCGTTCTGACCAGGGCCAGGCGTGCCGGGTTGGCGGCGCGCAGGATCAATGCATTGCTGCGCGGCTCGGGGATGATCACGGTGCGAAACGCGTTGTCGACCTGCCCTTGCCCGGCCGCTGCGCCAGCTTGCACCGCAGTGAGCCGGGTCACCAGAGCCGCGAGGTCCGAGGCGATCGCATGTTTCAGCGGCACCACGTCGATATCCGTGGCGTTCGGCAGATCCATCGCCGCGATGATGCTGGCCAGGCGCTGCAGGTTGTCCGCGTAATCGGTGATCACCAGCGAGTTATTGCCAGGGTTCACGTTGATGGTGTTATTTGGACTGATCAGGGGCCGCAGCACGGCAACCAGGTTGTTCGCATTTTCATGCGCCAGCGGAAAGATACGCGTGACAATCTGGTTCCCGCCGATCGTGCTGGGCGCAATGGAAACCGACGAAGCCTGCAACTTGCCTTCGGCTTCCGGCACTACTTTGGAGATGCCGGATGCGTCCACCACGGTGAAGCCCTGCAAACGCAGGGCGGCAATAAACTGGTTGTACGCGGCGGCTGGCGTTATCGGCCGCTCGCTGGACAGGTTCATGGTGCCCTTGACGCGCGGGTCCACCACCATGGTGCGACCCGTGATGACCCCCATAGTCCGGGCCACCGCTTCGATTTCGGCGCCCACAAAGTTCAGCGTGATCGGCTCGCCAGGCCTTTGGGCGAGCGCGCGCCCTGGCAGTCCGACCAGCGTCAAAGCCAGGACCACCGCCGCCGCTGGTCCTGCAAGCGGGTAGATTTTGTGCATGCCAGAGTCCCTGTTGATCAAACCACCATCCTGAGCGCCTAACCTCAACCGAAGGACATCACCGAGCGCGGACCCTGCCGACGCCCGATGATGTTGAGCAGGTTGCCCAGAACCTCTTCCGACTGACCGTCGGCTCTGGCTTCACCCAGAAAGCGCCATTGTGATCCGGTCCATTGTCCATCTCCCGACAACTGCAGGTTGCCGTCCAGGGTTTGCAGCCGCACGGTCGGCGCGCTGGCTGCGGCTTGCAAGCGCAAGCGGTAGCTGCCCAGCGGGCGCAGTGTGGACAAGCTCGACGTCACACCCAGGGCGTCGAGCTGTGCCGCACCTGACATCAACCAGCCACTGCCTGCCCATTTTAGGGACAGACCCTCCGATTTCAGTTGCAAGGCGCCCTGCAGGCCGATGGTGTTCCATGGCGCACCCAGTCCAGCCAGTATCGCGGCGGGCCAACGCGACGTGGCGTCGTCCAGCACCAATTCCACATTCCCCCAGCGCGGCGTCAGCCGCGCCTGCAATGGCGCGTCGGTGCAGCAACTCGCAGACAACTCGAGGCCTATATGGTCCCAGTAAGGACGAAGCCTCCAGGCAACCCGGCCTGGCAAAGCCATGCTGGCCTGGCTGCCCGGACCACCGCCTACCAGCAGTTGGCCCTGACCGGACCACACGGTACCGCTGTTGCCATGCAACTGCATTCGCTCCTGCGTCACGGTGGACAGCGCCTGCGCCAACCACGAAGCCGGTGCCATGCTGACCACGCCTGCAAACAAACCCACAGCGGCGCCGACCCCTGCCCAGGCGATCGTCATGTGCCGGCCGGCAAACTGACCACCAGTGTGCCCTCCCATACCGAGTCGGCACGCCGCAGCTTTGCCTGTTCCACCACTGCGCCAGTCCCCTGGCGAACTTGTGCCAACCACAGTGACACACCCTCCGGCGATGCAGACCTGAAGGCAATCGTAACCCGGTCGGCGCTGGCATTGACCTGGACGCCGGGACCAAGGCGCTGCTGGGACACTGCCTCCAGCGTGCGCATCGCGTCCTGGCGAGCGGGCAAAGTACGCTTCTGCATGGTTTTGGCTTCGGCCGCCATCAACTGCATCGCCGCCAACTGCGAGTCCAGCAACTGCAGCCGCGCTGGCGCTTCCGCCAAGGTCTTGAGTGCTGGCGCCAAACCAACGTACCACAGCAAAAGACCCGCCACCAGCACGGCGCCTCCGCGCAGCCAGCGTTGCTCGCGCAAGGCCAAGCCTGCCCACCAGACGCGCAGGCGCGCGCGCTGCGTCATACGTAAACCTCCGCGCTATGCGCTGCGGTGCGAGCTTGCTTGGGGCGGCCCGGCGCGGCGCTCATGGTCGCGCTTCCTTGCGCATCTGCAACTGCTCGCCGTCCTGCAATACCGCGTATCCGGCCAGCCCCAACTGGGAGTTTGCAGCCGCCACTTGTGTTGTAGCCAGCCCGGCGCCAGTCACGCGAAGGTCGCCATTGCTGAAGTTGACCGCCTGCGCCGCTTCGCCGCCCGGCAGGACCCGCACCAATGCCGCCAACATCGCCTCCAGGTCGTTTTGTCCCAAGGCGCCACTGGAGCGTCTTAGCAGAGCCAACTCACGCTCCATTTGCAATGGCGCATCGACCACGGTACGTACGCCCGGGAACGATTGGATCAACAGGCTCTTGGTCTGCGCACGTTTTTCGACCAGGCTTGCGTCCAGGCGCCAGGCCCAGGCATTCAGGCCGAAAAGATTCGCAACCACCAGCGCCAGCGCGCCCCAACGCAAGGGGCGCCAACGCGCGTCCTGCCACAACCGGCCCAATGTCTGGGTCCAGCGCCGGGCCATCCTGCCGCGCCGCGAAATTGCCAGGTCGAACTGCGCCAGCTCCCAGGGCGACTGGCTACTGCCCAGCAGCAGGGTCGGGCCTTCGACCAAGGTGGCAGTGCGCTGCAGCGCCCGTTCTGCGAGGTTCAATACCGCGCCTTGGGCAAACAGCGGCAACGCCGCAAAGTCGGTCCCATCGGCGCCTTGCCAGGCCGGGCCCGGTTCGAACGGCCCGCACAGGACTGCCAGCCGCTCCACCACGACCAGACTGGCAGCATCCGGTGTTCCAAGCGCCAGCAGGCGCCGCTGCGAACCGTCATCTGCGGCCGGCCAAACTTGTGGGACAACCCGGGTCACCATGCGCCCAACTTGCTCAAAACTATCGAGCGCGGCGCGCAGCCATGCGCGGTCACAGACACTGACCGTGCGGGACCCGTCGGCGTTCGCCTGTGGGCCCAGCGCAAAAGCGAGCGCGCCGGGATCGTCGAGCAAGCGGTCTTCCAGCAGGCCCGCAAGCACTCCCGGCAGTCGGGACGATGCCACCGGAGGGAGGCTGACCTGGTGCCAGGACAACATGCTGGCCGGAACAACCAGGATCAGCCGTTCCGCAGCTGGCAAGGCGGCCAACGGCGCGCTGCCATGGCGCTCTGGCGTACGCCCATCCAGCGAGACAACGTAATCCAGGGCGCCGCCGGTACACGGCCGATCACCTGGCAGAGCAACACACAAAATCCTTGGCATGGGCGCATTGTAAATAACGCGTCCGCAGCCACCGCAGGCCGGGCGCGCGAATCCCCACTCAGCGGCCGACGGGTGCGGAACCCGTACCGATCGGCGCGATCCGGGCGCGCCAGACGACGAAAACACCCAGGCCGTTGCGGTCCAGCAGAGAACGTTCTTCGACCACCAGGTGGTCCATGCGC
>JAJAZK010000499.1 GCA_026785765.1 Rhodoferax sp.
ACCGCACAGGCGGCGGTGGCAGGGGCGAATCCCGCGCGAATGGCACTGCCCGAGGGCCGGGGCGTGAGGGTGGGCGTAGAGCCAGTGATCTGCAACAGAGCACGCCCGGGTGTCGCACGCGACGGCAGGCTGTCGATCAGCCCCTGGGTATAGGGATGGCGCGGACGGCGCAGCACTTCGTCCGCGGGCCCCTGCTCGATCAGTCGGCCCGCGTACATCACCAGCAGGCGCGAGGCGAGCACCGACACGGTGGCCAGGTCGTGGCTGATCCATACCAGGCTTACGCCGGCGTCGCGCACCAGCGCCTTCATCTCGACCAGGATCTGGGCCTGGATCGACACGTCCAGCGCGGTCGTCGGTTCGTCGCAGATCACCAGTGCCGGCTCGTTGAGAAAGGCAATCGCAATCGCCACGCGCTGGCGCATGCCGCCGGAGAGTTCGTGCGGATAGGCCGCCAGGCGCCGCTCCGGGTCCGGTATGCCGACGCGTGTGAGTGCCTGCAACGCGCGCTGGCGCATCTGCGCCACATCCGGCCGGCCATGCGCCTGCAGCGCCATCTGCATCTGCACCTCGACGGTCAGCACCGGGTTGAGTGTGCTCATCGGGTCCTGGAACACCATCGCGATGCGTCGGCCGCGCAATGTCCGTAGCTGCCCGCGCGGCATACCGATGAGCTCCTGCCCGTCGAATCGCACCGAGCCACCCACGATGCGCCCGGGCGGGTCGATGAGACCGAGGATGGAGTAGCCAGTGACGCTTTTGCCGGAGCCGGACTCGCCGACCAGGCCGATGATCTCTCCCGCCTGCACGTCGAAGGACACACCGTCGACCGCGCGCGCGACACCCGAGCGGGTGGCAAATTCGGTAGTGAGCCCGCGTACCTGAAGCAGGGGATTCGTGCTCACAAGGTACCCTCCACCCTGCGCGTTGCGGTGCTGTTCGCTTTGGGAGCGGCCCGGCAGCTCACTTGACCTTCGCCCTGCAGGCTGCGGTGCGAGCGCCTTGGGGACGGGCGGTTTATGCTCACCGCTTGAGCCTCGGGTTGAGCTGGTCGCGGATCTGGTCGCCGACCAGATTGATGACGACGATCAGCACAATCAGCGCGACGCCGGGATACATCGAAATCCAGTAGCGGCCCGACAGCATGAACTGGAAACCGTTGGCGATCAGCATGCCGAGCGAGGGCTCCGTCACCCGCAGGCCGAGGCCGAGTAAGGACAAGGTGGCTTCCAGCGCGATCGAGTTGGCGACCTGCACCGTGGCCACCACGATGAGCGGCGGCAGGCAATTGGGCAACACGTGGCGAAACGCCACCCGCGCCAGGCTCAGTGGCGTCGACAGCGCGGCCTCGACATAGTCTTTTGATCGCTCGGCCGTGGCCGCGCCGTGCGCCGTACGGGCGAAGTAGGCGTATTGCGCCGTAACCAGGGCAGCGATCAGCTGCCATTTGCCTTGGCCCAGCAGCGCGGCCAGCACCAGCGCCAGCAGGATGGCCGGAAACGCCAGCTGCAGGTCGATGATGCGCATGATCAGGGCCTCGATGCGGCCGCCGACAAAGCCCGCCAGCGTGCCCAACGAAGCGCCGATGGAAAACGCAATCGCACCCGCCATCAATCCGACCTGCAGCGAGATACGCAGCCCGTAGACGATAGCCGAATACAGGTCGCGGCCCTGCGCGTCGGTGCCCAGCCAGTGCGTGAAGCCGCGGCTGCCGACATGGCCAGGCGGCCGTCGGGCGTCGGTCAGCACGAGTGACGCCAGATCGTAGGGATTTTGTGGCGTGATCAGCGGCGCGGCGATGGCCAGCAGCACGATCAGGCACAACACGGTCAGCGCCACCACGGCCACCCGGCTCTCGGCGAATTCGCTGGCGAACATACGCCAGGGGCTGGCGGCGACCGGTTGCGTGCTCATTGAGTAGCCTTCGCACTGCGTGCTGCGGCGTGAGCTGGTGCACTGTTGCAAACTTGAGAATACTGAAGGACCAGAAGGACGGTTTTCGTCCTGCGAGGCGCCCGCCGCAGGAGCCCCAGGCATGCGCCAACGCAGCCCCGGCCCTCTTGCGGGGTGAGCCGCTGCAGTGCTCTAAACGGGCGCACGGCCCGGGTTCGGGTGTGACACAGCAGCGCGTTGCGGCCACAGGGCCCATTTATCCTCGCTTCGCGCCCGGGGCTGCTGATCGTTGGCGCATGCCTGGGACCACGCTTGCGCACAGGCTCCAAGCTTGGCGATCCATCCCACGCGCACAGGCCCTCGGGTTCAGCACACTCCAAGAGCCGATAAGTTCCGCATAACGCGCAGCACTGCACTGGCTTGGGGCGGCCCGGCGCGGCGCTCATGTCGTCTTGCGCGCGCGCAGGCGCGGGTCGAGGGCGACGTAGGCGATGTCCACGGCGAAATTGATGGTGATGAACAGCAGCGACACCAGCATCAGGTAGGCGACCATCACCGGGCGGTCCAGCGAGGAGATGGAGTCAATGATGAGTTTGCCCACGCCGGGCCAGGAAAAGATGGTTTCGGTCACGACCGCAAAGGCCATGGTGGAGCCAAACTCCAGGCCGAACACGGTCACCAGCGGGATTGCGATCAGGCGCAGAACGTGGCGGCGCAGGATGGTCCATTCACTCTCCCCGGCGGCACGCGCAAAGCGCACCAGATCGGTCAGCATCACCTCGCGCGTGCCAGCGCGCGCCAGCCGGATCATCAGTGCCATCTTGAATAACGCGAGGTTGAGCGACGGTAGCAGCATGTGTTTTAGCCCGTTCGCGGTGAAGAAGCTCCACTCGATGCCCATGAAGAGCACGGTCTCGCCCCGGCTACCCGCTGGCAGCACGCCCAGTTGCACGGCGAAGGTGAAGATCAGCAGCAACCCGATCCAGAACGTGGGCACGGAGAAGCCGAGCACCGAAACCGCCATGATGACCTTGGACACCTTGGCATGCGGCGCGTAGCCGGCCACCATACCCAGTGGTACGCCGATCAGTGTGGCCCCGATCACAGCGGCCAGCGTGATCTCCAGTGTGGCCGGCAGGCGCGAACCGATCAGGCTCAGCACCGGCATGTTGTAGACAAAGGAGCGTCCGAAGTCGCCGCTGGCAAGACGTTGCAGGAAGATGGCGTACTGTTTCCACAGCGGCTGGTCAAAGCCGTAGGCGCGGATCGTTGCCAGCCGGATCTCCTGCGTCACGTCGGGCGCGATCATCACGTCGATCGGGTTGCCCACCGCGTACACGCCAATGAACACCAACGCCGAGATGGCGAGCATCACGACCGCGGCCTGCAGCAGGCGCTGGATGACGTAGGCCAGCATGGGTAATCAGTCCCAACCCGACGCGATCAGGCTGCGCGTCTCGGCCACCGCCACGTCCCATAGCTGCATCAGTTCGGCATCGGGCCGCTGGTAGTGGCCACCGAAGTTACCGTCGCCGATGAGTGCCTTCTTGGCGCCGGGGTCGATCCGCTGGTAGCGCGCGATATCGATCATGGGTTTGGCATGCGTGGGCATGGGCACGCCGGGCAGGCGCGTCCATGGGAAGTTCTCCATCCACGAGGCGTGGGATGCCAGTGGGTCGATTGCGTTGACCTGCGCCATGGTCCGCGGCGCGTTCCACCAGTTGTGCCACTTCACCTGCACGCCGCGGTTGCGGTCGAGCCATTCAAGGATCGCACCGTGCGCGGGCGAGTTGCCGCCATGGCCGTTGACGATCAGGATCTGGCGAAAGCCGCTGCGCACCATGCTGTCGAGCACGTCGCACATCAGCGCGCACAGCGTCGACAGGCGCAGTGTCACGGTACCGGCGTAATCGACGAAGCTCGGCGTGAAGCCGTAGTTGATGACCGGGAACACCGGCACGCCAATCGGCTCGGCCGCTTCGACCGCCACGCGTTCGGACAGGATCACATCCACGCACAGGCTGAGCAAGCCGTGCTGCTCCACCGAGCCGATCGGCAGCACGGCGCGCTGATCGCGCTGCACGTGCTGCTCGACCTGCATCCAGTTCATATCGGCGATGCGCATGGCATGTACTCCTTCAGGTGTCGGGGACAGCGGCCTTGGGCGCCGGTGCTTCGACCGAACTGTCGAACATGGCCAGCACCACCTTGGCCATCAGGGCCGACAGGGTCTCGCGCTCGACCAGGTTGAGTGGTGCCAGCATCTCCGCCTCCAGTGAGACGAAATGCGGTATGGCCTCGTCGAGTACTGCACGGCCGGCGGCGGTGAGGGTCAGGTTTTGCTGGCGCCGGTCGGTTTCGCCTTCGCTGCGCCTGATCAGGCCGAGGGCCGCGATGCGATTCACCGCGCGGCTGAGGGTGTTCTTGGGGAATGCAGTGGACGCCGCGATCTCGCTGGCGGTCACGCCGTCCATCAACCCGAGGCTGTAGATCACCACGAACTCGGCGCGCGACAGGCCGAATCGTTCTTCCACCCAGCCGTACAGCGGTGCGTTGTAGCGCAGGCCGAGGTAGTTGAAACGTGCCGCGAATCCGCACGGGTTACGCCACAGACGGGCATGCGTGAACGCGTCCAGACGGTGCCGGCCGAGCAAGTCGGCGCCGCTGGCGCTGCCCGGCTCATCGTGGGCCGCGTCCGGTTGATCGTGTGTTAGTTCCAAAACGTACCGTTTCCAATAAGGGTCAGCATATGCTAACCAATTTAGGTTCCACCGGGAACTGCTTTTCCTTAAATTTCCAGACAACTTCACCAAAATAGTTCTCTTGTGTACCAATTAGCAAAAGCAGGTTACACATAATTTTTAAATTAGTTCCAAAAGGTATTGACTGCCATGACCAGCCCGAAGTAAATTCGAACCTGTAAGGACAGCGATTTGCGCTGATCCGCCTTTTTGGAGAATCAACATGCGCTCATTTCTCGCGGGTGTTCTGTGTGCTACCGCATTGGTTACTTCGGCTGTTGCCCAGACCCTCACCATCGGTGTACGCGGCGGTCCGGACTCGATCGACCCCCACTTCACTGCCAGTGGCACCCATGCCGAGGCGCTCAAACATGTGTTCGATACGCTGGTCTGGTCCGGCGACGGGCTGGAACTCGAGCCGCGCCTGGCCGAGAGCTGGCGCGCGATTGGCGATAGCACCTGGGAGTTCAAGCTGCGCCGCGGCGTGAAGTTCCATGACGGCTCCGACTTCACCGCGCAGGACGTGAAGTTCTCGATCGAGCGCATCCCTACGGTGTCAGGCCCGAACCCGACCACGATTTACGTGCGTCGCGTCAAGGAAACAAAGATCGTTGACCCGTTCACGATCCAGATCGTCACGGACGGGCCAGCCCCGACCCTGCCGAACGATTTCATCCGCCTCTTCATTGTGTCCTCCAAAGCGGCTGCTGGCCTGACCAAGGAAAGCGCCAACGAGGCCTTCAATTCCGGCAAGGCGGCCATCGGCACCGGTCCCTACAAGTTCGTATCCTGGCAGCCCAAGGGCGACCTGGTGCTGGCGCGCAACGATACATTCTGGGGCCCCAAAGAGCCATGGGCGCGCCATGTGCGCAAGGAAATCTCCAACGACGCCGCGCGTGTAGCCCAGCTCAAGGCCGGCCAGCTCGACCTCATCACGCGCGTTCCGGACACCGACATCGCAACGCTCAAGCGCGACCCCAAGATCACGGTCGAGATGATCGACACGGTGTACGTCTTCAATGTCGAGATGGACATGCGCGAGAAGGCCAACAACGTGAGCGCCAAGGATGGTTCGCCGCTGGCCAAGAACCCCTTCCTAGACTTGAAGGTGCGGGAGGCGATCGACCTCGCCATCGACCGCAAGGCGCTGGCCGAAGTGGCGATGGAGGGCAGGGGCAAACCCGTCAACCAAATGGTTACCCCTTCGATTTTTGGCTACAACAAGGGCATCGGCGAGCGCAAGTACGACCCGGTCGCAGCGCGCAAGTTGCTGGCCGACGCGGGTTACCCGAATGGCTTCAAGCTGCAGTTCTCGTTCACACAGGACCGCCTGCCGGGTGACCGCCAGGTCGGCACCTCGATTGCCCAGATGCTGGCGGCGATAGGGATCGACGCCCAGGCGAATGCGCAGCCCGCCGCCGTGTTCTTCCCGGCGCGTACCCGTGGCGACTATTCCATGTCGATGTCTGGCTGGGGCACGCTGACCGGCGAGGCGCACTACACGCTTTCTTCGCTGGCGCATTCGAATGACAAGGACAAACGCATGGGCGCCTTCAACGTGCTGGGTTACAAGAACCCGGTGATGGACAAGCTGCTGCAGGATGCGGGCGTCGAGATGGATCTGGGCAAGCGCCGCAAATTTCTGGAAGACGCCAATGCGCTGGTGGAAAAAGACCGTCAGCGCCTGCCGATCGTGGCGATAACCTCGGCCTGGGCGATGCAGAAGGACAAAGTGACCATCAAGCCTCGTGTGGACGAGGACACGCTGGCCATGAACATCAAGCCGAAGTAAGCGCCGATGTCGTCGGGGATCGCGCTCGGGCTGCACGGGGGCTGCGGTACCCTGGAGCACAGACTGCAAAGCCAGGCCGACTGGTCCGAGAGCCGGGACCATCTGGCGCAAGCCCTGCGCGCCGGCTGGCAGATTCTGCGCTCCGGCGGGTCCGCGCTCGATGCCGTACAGGCCACTGTGGTCGTCATGGAAGACAGCCCGCATTTCAACGCTGGGTACGGCGCGGCGTTGACGGCGCGCGCCGAGCACGAACTTGATGCCTCCATCATGGATGGCTCCAACCTCGCTGCCGGCGCAGTTTGCATGGTGCGCCGGGTGCGCAACCCGGTACAGGCGGCGCGCGCCCTGCTTGACAGTGGTACTGCGCTGCTGCTGGCCGGAGACGCCGCAGACGCGTTCGCGGCGCAAGCCGGGCTGACGATGGTGGACCCGTCGTACTTCACCACCCAGCGCCGCCTCGACGCCCTGCGCCTGTTGCAGCAGCGCGCGCAGACTGGTGCCTTTGTGCCTGCGACCGAGGCTGAGAAACACGGCACGGTGGGCGCGGTGGCGCGTGACGCGCAAGGGCATCTTGCGGCGGCCACATCCACCGGCGGCTTCAACAACACGCCGCCCGGCCGGGTGGGCGACAGCCCGATCATCGGCGCTGGTACCTATGCGCGTGACGGCGTATGCGCTGTGTCCTGCACTGGCCAGGGAGAGATCTTCATACGCCGCGTGGCGGCGTATGACGTGGCGGCACGCATCCAGTACGCCGGTCAGAGTCTGGAGCAGGCCACGCGCACGCTGGTATTCGAAACGCTGGCCAGCCACAAAATTGGCGCCGGCATGGTGGCCCTGGGGGCAACCGGCAACCCGGTCGCGCCCTACAACACACTGGGGATGTACCGCGGATGGGTCACCACTGACGGGCAGTTGGCGGTGGCGACCCATCAGGAAATACACCGCATGGGGGCCGCATGAATTTTGTAGCCTTCTCGGTGCGTTTGTCAAGCCAGGCGGCCGCAGCGAAGGCCTTTCCATGACCACCGCGCGCGAGCCGATCCTGATCTGGGGTGCGGGTGCAATCGGCGGTGTGTTGGGCGCCTGGTGGGTCCGCGCCGGGTTGCCAGTGCTGATGGTCGACGTGGTGCCCGAGCATGTGCAGGCCTGCAGCACGACCGGCCTGAACATCAGTGGGCCGGTGGAGCAGTTTCGCCAGGTCGTGCCATGTGTGACGCCGCAGGCGGTCACCGGCCGCTACCGCATCATTGTGCTGGCGGTGAAAGCGCAGGCCACCGAGGCGGCCATGGCCATGCTTGCGCCGCATCTTGCGCCGGACGGTTTTGTGCTGTCGGCACAAAATGGCCTGAATGAACTCGCCATCGCCCGCGCCGTGGGCGACGAGCGCACCATGGGTTGCTTCGTGAACTATGGGGCCGACTGGCTCGGGCCGGGCGAAATCCTTCTGGGCAACCGGGGCGCGGTCGTCGTGGGAGAGATCGACGGCAGTATGCGCGAGCGCACGCGGCAGATGCACCACGACCTCTCGATTTTTGAGCCCGCTGCCGTGCTCACCGACAACATCTGGGGCTACCTGTGGGGCAAGCTTGCGTATGGCTCCATGCTGTTTGCGACGGCGCTCACGACCGACTCGATGAGCGTCAATTTTGATGACCCGCGTCGGTTCGTGGTGTTCGACCGGCTGGCGCGTGAGGTGATGGCAGTGGCGGCGGCGCGCGGCGTTCGGCCGGTGGGCTTCAACGGATTCGACCCAGCCTGTTTCGCGCCTGGTGCGCCGGACGCGGACGCACGCGCATCGGTAGCCGCACTGGCGGAGTTCAACCGGCACACGGCCAAGACGCACACTGGTATTTACCGTGACCTGGCGGTGCGCAAGCGCAAGACCGAGGTGGACCCGCAGATCGGCGTCATCGCCGATCTGGGTGACGCGGCAGGTGTCGCGACACCCGCGATCCGCTGCCTGGTGTCGCTGATCCATGCGATCGAGGATGGCCAGCGGCCGATGGCCTTCGAGACCTTTGCCGAACTGATTGCCGTGTGTGAGTGCGCCAACGCCGATGGCGCCTGACGTGGCCATCCTGCAGGCCGACCTGCGCGGCAAGACGGCCATCGTGACCGGGGCCGCGCATGGTTTTGGCCGTGCGATCTGCCTGGCGCTGGCTGGCAGTGGCGCGCACGTGTGGGCGCTGGACATCGTCGCCGACGAGGTCGCACAGACCGCGGCACAGTGTCGCGCAGCCGGCGGCTGGTGCGAGGCGCGTGCGCTGGACATCACCCAGCCGGACGCGGTGCAGGTGATGGTCGCTGAGGCCTGCAGCGGCGGTACCCATGTCGACATCCTGGTGAACAACGCCGGCGGCGTCCTCGGGCAGGTCGGCCAGCCGCTCGAGGCGGTGACGCCCGGGCAATGGAACGCCATATTCGCGGTCAACGTGAGTGGCGCCTTCTACCTGTGCCAGGCCGTGGCGCCCGGCATGAAGGCGGCGCGTTCGGGGCGCATCATCAACATCTCCAGTGGTGCCGGGTTGACGATCAGCCTTACCGGCATCCAGGCCTACGCTGCGTCCAAGGCCGCTTTGGTGAGCCTCACGCGTCAGCTCGGGCACGAACTTGGCGAATGGGGTATCACAGTCAACTGCATTGCGCCGGGCTTCGTGCGCTCCAACCCGAACACCGAACGGCAGTGGGAGGCCATGGGCGAGCAGGGGCAACAAAGACTCCTGGACAACATTGCGCTCAGGCGCCTTGGCACGCCGCAGGATATCGCTTACGGCGTACTGTTCTTCGCCTCCGAACAGGCTGGCTGGATCAGCGGTCAGACGATTTCGATTGACGGCGGGAAGTAGGCGCGAATCGCCGGTCGACGGAGCGCTGCATCGCTGGCGCCCCGGAGCAGCAAAGGGATAACACGGATGGTCGGCCAAGCCGGGCGCTGACACCCCGGATGGCGCTCACCACACGGCGCCAAAACTCTCGCGCAGTTGCTGGATTTGTTGCCCGGTCAGGGCCTGCGCTGTACGTCCGCAGGCCAGCCACAACCGCGCGGTTTCTTCCAGTTCTTCCAGTACGGCGCTCGCCTGCTCCACGCTCCGATGCCAGACGTTCGGTCCCAGCCGGTCAAGCATCACAGCGCGGATGGGCGTGCCGCGACTGGCGTATTGTTCAATCAGGCCAGCGACCAGCTCCGCCACTTGCGGGTCTCCGGGCCGGTGGTACGGCACCAGCGGGACATGCCCGACTTTCATCACGTAATACGGGGTCAACGGCGGCAGGATGTCGTCCGGCTGCCAGACACCCTGGAGTGTCAGCGCAACCAGATGCTGGCTGTGCGTGTGGATGACACAACCGGCCTCTGGCGCGCTGGCATAAATGCGCCGGTGCAGGGCGAGCGTCTTGCTGGCGGGTTCCCCGCTGAGCTGCGTGCCGCTGTCATCCACGGCGGCGAGCAGGTCGGGCTGCAGATCACCCAGACAGGCGTCGGTGGGCGTGATGATGAAACCGGCGCCAACGCGTACGCTGATGTTGCCGGCCGTGGCATGGACATAACCCCGTTGGTACAGCGAGCGGCCAACCCGGCAGATCGATTCCCGCAGGGAAGATTCAGATTCGTTCATGGGAGTACGGCTGGCCTGCTCAGACCTTTGTTGACCTATCGGCGCTGCCGCTGTTCAAGACCGCAAACGCGTCGTCGAAGAAGTCAGGGCCTCCGAAGTTGCCGGATTTGAGCGAGATGTGCAGGGCGGGATTCTGTGAATGGCACCATGGTACGCCGGGGGCGATCTGCAGGCCGACGCGCAAGCGGTCTATGCCGAGGGCATTCACGCACGCGCCGGAGGTCTCGCCGCCGGCAACGACAAGTCGGCGCACACCACGCGCGACCAGGCCACTGGTGATGGTCGCAAGTGCGGCTTCAACCCGTTCGCCGACGTTTTGCGCTCCGGCGTTGCTCTGGGCTTGGGCCACCACATCCGGTGCTGCGGTCGCATAGACCAAAATCGGATCGGCGCCCAGACGCGTGCTTGCCCAGTCCAGTGCGGCTGTGGCGCAGTCTTCGCCGGCGGCCAGGCGCATCGCGTCGACGCGGTACGCTTGCCCGCCGCGCGCAATGAAGTTCGCCACCTGCGCATTTGTCGCCGCCGAACAGCTGCCAGAAATGATCGCCGCAGCGCCGCTGGGCACGGGTAGGGCGGTTGCCTCGGCGCGTTCAGTGAAGCCGAGCCGACGGGCCAGTGCCAGGCCCAGCCCCGATCCGGCCACCACCAAGGGCCATTCGCTGCACGCCGCCGCCAGCCGCTGCAGGGCCTGGTCGTCGACCGCGTCAACGATGGCGATGGCGCATCCAGCTTCTGTGAGGGCATGCGCCCGCTCGGCAATGGCAGCGCCACCCAGGGCGACCGTGGCGTGGTTGATCAGCCCGACGCGCCGTGCCTGAAGCTGCGCCTGAAGCACCCGCACCAGATTGGCGTCGGTCATCGGTGTCAGCGGATGCTTGCGCATCGGGCTGTCAGACAGCAACTGGTCCCCGACAAACAGGTGCCCGTTGAAAATGGTGCGTCCTGCTTCAGGAAACGCTGGAGTGACCGGAACGAACGGTGCCTGGAGCAGGTCCATCAAGGCTTCAGTGACCGGCCCGATGTTTCCGTGCGGCGTCGAGTCGAAGGTGGAGCAGACCTTGAAGTAGATGCGTGTGACTCCGTGCGCCTGCAGCCAGCGCGCGGCGGCGAGCGACATCTCCACCGCCCGCTGAGGCTCGATGGTGCGCGATTTCAAGGCCACGACGATGGCGTCGACCTTTTTGACCGGGGCATCCGGGATGCCGGTAGTCAGCACCACGCGCATGCCAGAGCGCACCAGGTTGTTTGCCAGGTCGGTGGCCCCGGTGAAGTCGTCTGCAATACAGCCCAATGCAATCGTCATGGCGGGAATTGTGCCGTGTGTCCCTTGAAGACTGCTAGAGCGACTGGATGAAACGCGGGAACCAGGTGGACAGCTGCGGGATGTAGGTCACGAGCAGGACGATTGAAAACGTTGCCGTCATCAGGGGCCACAGATGCTTTGTGATCTCACCGATGCCCACTTTCGCCAGTTTTGCGGCCACAAAAAGAGTACCACCCACTGGCGGCGTGTACAGGGCGATGGCCAGGTTGGCCGTCATGACGACGCCGATGTGCACCATGTCCATGTCGAAGTGTTTGGCCAGCGGCAAGAACAATGGTGCCGACAGCAGCATGGCCGGCAATGGCTCGATGAATATGCCAAGCAACAGCAGGCACAGGTTGAACAACAGCAGGAACATCCAGGGCTCCGTGGCAACCACCTGGATCCACGCTGCCAGCTGGACCGCCACTTGCTCGACCGTGATCAGCCACGCCATCGCCCCGGTTGCGCCGATCACCAGCATCACTGTGGCGCTGGTCATGAAGGCTTTCAGCAGCAATTGCGGCAAGCGGCTCCAGTGCAGGTCACGGTAATAGAACAAAGAGACGACGATGCCATAGACCACCGCAACCGCAGCGGACTCGCTCGGTGTGAAGACACCGGTCCAGATGCCCCCAATGATGATGATCGGCATCAACAGCGCCGGGCCGGCGGCGCGGGTTGCGGCCCAGATCTGCGCCGGAGTCGAGCGCTCGTCCCCGTTGTCGCAACCGCTGCGGCGGCCGTGCCACATACAGACCACGATCAGCGCGAGCGCGGTTGCAAGGGCGGGCAACAGGCCGGCCATCGACAAGGTGCGCATGGACACGCCACTGATGAAGGCGTAGATCAGGAACGGGATCGACAGCGGCATCAAGAGAGCAATCGTGCCGGCTACGGCCAGCAAGGCGGCGGCAAAGCCGCGCGAGTAGCCGCGTGCCACCATGGCCGGGATCACCAGCGAGCCTATGGCTGCGGTGTCTGCTATCGCCGAGCCGGACACTCCTCCAAACAGGGTGCAACTGACAACCGTCACCACACCCAGCCCGCCGGGCAGCCAGCCAAAGAGCACGCGCGCGAATTCGACGATGCGTTTGCCGACGCCTCCCTGCGCCAGCAACTCGCCGGCGAATATGAACAGTGGCACCGCCAGCAGGATGAAGGGCTCGACACCACCGATGAACGACAGGAAGATGGTCTCCATCGGGTGTGTCATGCCGCTGGCCCAGATCACGCCGACGGTGGTGACCAGCATCGCGAACAGCAGCGGTACGCCGGCCAGGGCAATGGCGAAAAAAATGCCAAACAGGGTCAGGGCAAGCATCGTGTCTTTACTCGGATGCGGGGTAGCGCTGGTCGCGCGGTATCCCGCACAGGATTTGCCAAAGGTCGAATCCGACGAAAAGGCCCATCAGGCTGCATCCAACCGCCATGCCCATGTACTGGATCGCCATCGGCCATTCGAGCACCGTCAGCTGATTGCCCCAGTTGCGGTTCACGAGCGCCCAGCCGTAGCGCGTCAGAATGAACAACATTCCAAGGCATACCAGCTGCACAGCAGCGTCGGCCCAGCGCCGTTGTGGTGCCTCCAGCTTGTCGATGAACTCGGTGATGGTCATGTGCGCCCCGCGTTGTGCCGCACAGGCGCCTCCAAGGAACGTGACCCAGACCATCATCAACTCGCCGAGTTCGGTCACCCATGCCAGGTCCAAGTGGATGATGTGCAGGCTCACGTTGAGGAAGACCAATGCAGTCATGGCGGCGCCAATGCTGATCACGGCCCAGTCCACGAGCCGCCCGACGAGTCGAATCGGGCCCCGGCCCGCGGCCCCCCGGGGGAGGAATGGTGTGATCGGCGATTTTGTGGGGGTTGGGGCGGGGTCGGGGGGGTTTGTGAGAATGGGCCCAAAGGT
>JAJAZK010000500.1 GCA_026785765.1 Rhodoferax sp.
GCCGATGGCGCGCCGCTGCAGACCGTCCAGTAGCGCCGCCTCGTCGACGATCGCTCCGCGCGCGGTGTTGATCAGAACGGCATCGCAAGCCATGCTGGAAAGCTGCGCTGCACCAATCAGACCGCGGGTATCGGCGGTCAGCGGCAGATGAATCGACACATACTGGCTGGTTTGCAGCAACTCGTCCATTGGAACCAGCCGCACCCCGAGTTCTGCCGCCCGTGCCTGGTACTTGTGCGCAGACCGCGTCCAGGCCTGCAATTGCAGGTCAAAACCGGCCGCACGGCGCGCCACCGCCTGCGCGCTGGCACCAAAACCGATCAGACCCAGCGTGCGCCCGGCAATGCGGCGTACTGCAGGATGGGCCCGGGCCGACCAGTTGCCCGTATGCATCGCCTGCTGCATATGGGGCAGGCGGCGCGCGAACGACAGCAGCAGCGCCATCGTGTGGTCGGCCTGCTCTCCCAGGCAGAAGTCGGGCACGTTGCTCACGACGATGCCGTGCGCGGTTGCCGCCTCGACGTCGATGCGGTCGGTGCCAGCTCCAAGCCGGGCGATGGTGCGGCAGCGCGTCAACTGACCGATGACCTCGGCTGGCAGATACCCCGACACCACCAGCAGCGCGTCGCAGTCGCGCGCGGCGGCCAACACCGAATCGTTGTCGTTCCCGTCGATGCACACCAGAGTGGCACCGGCCTCTTCCAGCGTGGCGACCTCGCGGGCGTACGGCTGAAACACGGTCGCGTTGAGGCGTACGGCAAGCCAGTTCATGATCGGGCTCCCGTTGCAGGCGCAACAATCGGCCGTTCGCCTTTTGTCAGTTCTGCGACCCAGCGACTGTCCCACAGGGATGGGAAGGCATGCTTCTGGTAGGGGTGGCGCGCGCAGGCCGCGTCGTCGAGCTCGATGCCCAGACCCGGCTTGTCCGGCAACGAATAGAAACCGCTGGACACCGGATTCCAGCCGCCTACCAGTTCGTCGCGCCACGGCGCATCAAAGTCACCAAAATTCTCCTGCACCAGCACCTGCGCGGTAGACCAGCCAAAATGCATGGCGGCACACAGGGCCACCGGCCCGATCGAGCAATGCGGCGCCAGGCGCAGATCCTGTGGCTGGCACAGGGCGGCGATTTTCTTGCCCAGCCAAAGGCCGCCGCAATGCGCCAGGTCGAGTTGCACGATATCGCAGGCGCGCATCTGCGCCAGCCGTGCGAACTCCTCCAGCATGTACAGGCGCTCGCCGGCCGCCACCGGAAACGGCAGCGCGCGCTTGACCTCGGCCAACAGGTCCAGGCTGTGCGGCGTGACCGGCTCCTCGTACCAGGCCGGCCTGTAACGCGCCAGGCGGCGCCCCATCTCGATGGCGCATCCTGCAGAGAGTCGGCCGTGTACCTCGATCATCAGGTCAACACCCTCGCCCACCGCCGCGCGCACCGCCGCAACGATGTCTTGCGCCGCCTGCATCTGCGCCTCACCCATGTCCTTCCAGGCCTGCTCGAAGGGGTCGAACTTCATGGCGCGGTAACCCCGCGCGACCACGGCGCGGGCCTTATCGGCATAGTCCTGCGGTGTTCTGGCGCCGCCATACCAGCCGTTGGCATAGGCCGGCAACTGCTCACGTGCGCGTCCGCCGAGCAGCCGGTACACCGGTTGCCCGCAGGCCTTGCCAACGATGTCCCAGCAGGCGATCTCGAGCGCGCTAATCACGGTCATGACGGTCGGTCCACCCTGGTACTGGTCGCGGATCAGGTCGCCGAACACCTGTTCGATGTCGAACGGGCAGACGCCGAGGATGCGCTGCTCGGCCCACTCGTGCAGCAGCGTATGCACCGCCATCTCCTGCCACTCCAGCGTCGCCTCGCCAATGCCAGTGAGGCCGGTGTCGGTCGTCAGCCGCACGAACAGGTAGTTGCGCAACCCGCAGTTGGTCAGGAACGATTCGAGCTTGACGACTTTCATGGGCTTGCCGGTACTGCGCCCCGCGCCTATTTCAGCTTCGAGTAACCCGTCGGCGCGAGCATCGAGTTTTCCACGCGCGCCACGATCGGCCCGTCCTTCTCGGTTTCTGTACGGGCGGCAATCCATACCGGGTCGGCGGCAAACGCATTCCACTTTTCCTCCCGCTCGGCCAGGCTCTTCCACTGCAGCAGGTAGGTAAGTTTGCTGTTGCAGTTGTCGCCAATGGTGTCGGTAAAAAACCCGACCTGGCGGATACGGTGTTTTTTCCACAGCTTGAGCGTGACCGTCGAAAAACGCGCATGCAGGGCGGCCAGCCGACCCGGTACGCAGTGGTAGATACGCAACTCATAAATCATGCGATTGATCCTTCACGTCAGAAAATTGCGGCAGGTGGAGACGCAAACCGAAACAACGGCACCGCCGCCTCAGCCGCCACGCATCAGACTCGGCAAACCAGTCGACAAAATCGGGAAATACACCAGCAGCACGATGACAGCGATTTCGGCATAAAAGAACAGCGCCAGATCGGACCACAGCGCACGCATGGTGATGTTGCCGATCTTGCAGGCGACAAACAGCACAATGCCCACGGGCGGCGAAATCAGTCCCAGGGTGACACTGACGATCATGACCATCGAAAAGTGCATGTCGTCAATGCCCATGCTGCGCGTGATTGGCAGCATCACGGGCGCCAGCAGCAACAGGGCCGGGCCGGAGTCCAGCGCCAACCCGATGACCAGGAAAGCAAACACGCAAACCAGCAGGAAAGTCTTGGGATGCTCCTTGAACACCGCCAGCACGGCCCCGGTTCCTTCGGCGATGCCGGCCAGGATAAGCACGTAGTTGACGACTTCCACCGCCGCGATCAGCAGGAACAGGCCCGCGGTCAGGCGCGCTGAACTGCGGGCCGCATGCATGAAGCCGGCAAAGTCCAGGTGACGAAACACAAAGGTGCCGAGGAAAGCCGCGTAGACGACGGCGATACCGCCTGCCTCGGTCGGCGTGAAGGCACCAGACAGGGTGCCCAATACGATAAAGGCGGGCAGACTCAGCACCAGAAAGCCATCGCGTACCAGCTTCGGTATCTCCGCCCGAGTGATGGTGATGGTGGCCACCGGAAGGTCGCCCTTGCGCCCGCGCCAGTAGACGATCACCGCGCACGACACACCCAGCAGCAGACCAGGCACGATGCCGGCCAGAAACAGGCGCAGCACCGAGATATCGGCGACCGCCGCATACAGGACCATGATCACTGAGGGCGGGATGATTGGCCCGATGACCGCCGAGGCCACGCAAACCGCAGCCGCAAACGACTTCGTGTAGCCCTCTTTGTGCATGCCGTTAATGAAAATGTTTCCCAGGGCCGCAATGTCGGCCACCGCAGTGCCCGAAATCCCGGAGAACATCACCGAGGCCACGATGTTGGCGTAGGCAGTGCCGCCGCGGATGCGCCCCACCAGTACTCGCGCCAGCATGATCAAACGTTCGCTGATGCCGCCACGGTTCATCAGTTCACCGGCAAACACGTAAAACGGTGCAGCCATCAGCACAAAGGAGTCGAGGCCGGAGAACATCCGCCCGATCACACTGAGCTGCTGTTCACCGGTGTACCAGAGGGCGAAGGAGCCCGCCAGTGCAAAGGAATAACTGATGGGCAGGCCTGCCACCAGCAGGACCACCAGGGCCAGCGCGACCGCCATCATGGCGCCGGCTCCGCAGTGGGTTCCTGGTGCAGGGCCAGCAACAGCTTGTGCACGGACACGATCGCCAGCATCACGCCCCCGACCACCGTGGCCCCATACAC
>JAJAZK010000501.1 GCA_026785765.1 Rhodoferax sp.
CAGCACCGCAATGCCGTTGCTGCGCGCGGCCGTTGCCAGTGCGGGAAGTCCGAGCGCAATGGCCGGGTGGGCGAAGCCGGTTTGCGCGTCGACCCGGATCGCCACCGGGGAGAGCTGGTAAAGCGTGGGTGTGGCAAATCCGTCGACCTTGCCGACAGCTGCGTGGTCGCAGTAGGTCGGCAGGTAGGACAGCCCTACGATGCCCTGCCCGTCGCGCTCGGCACAGGCGATGGAGTTTGCGACCCGGGCGGCGTTGTCGGCACGCACGCGGCTGGCCAGCAACGCGCGCAATGCCAGTTGTTCGATCTCGTCGAAGCTCAGGTCGATGGTGGGCATGGACATTGACATAAACATGGTTGTAACCTGGAGCCTCAATTGAGCGGCAAGCGCCGGTAGGTGCCAGGCAATGCAGGGTCGTGGTATTTGTTCATCGCGCCGTTTTCAACATAGTCCTGGTGCAGCCGCTGCAGCATGTCACGGTTAAGTGTCACGCCCAGCCCGTGGCCCTCGGGCACCCGCACCGTGTTGTTCCTGGGCCGGAAAGGACCCTCGTTGGTGATGTCCACCGGCTGCATGCGAAACAGCGACTGATTCGGCTCGCGAATCCACGCCGTCGCCGCGCAAAGGTGCAAGTAGGCGGCGCTGCCAATGCCGGAGTCACCGCTGTAACACCAATAGTCGATACGCGCGTGTTCGCAGGCGCCGATGAAGCGCACCATGCGCCCGATGCCGCCGAGCAGGGTCGGGTTGCCGACCAGCGCGTCCGGCACGCGCAGCTCCATCGCCCGCGCCAAGTCCATGTTGTGGGTGGAGAAGGGGATGGAACAATGCTGGCGCAGCTCGCGCATCTCTTCGATGGTTCCTACCGGATCCTCCCAGTTGCGTACGCCCAGTTCTTCGAGTGGCCGCACCAGGCGCCGCGCCGTCGCCAGTGAGTAGGCATGGTTCGAGTCAATGCGCAGCATCACGCCGTCTCCGAGCTTTTTGCGGATCAGCTCGAGCATGCGCAGCGAGTCCTTCGGGTCAGGCGTGGAGAACTTGCCTTCGAAAAAGGTGGTGCCATGTGTTTCGTGCAACATGACGCAGTAGTCGGCGACTTCCGCGGGCGTGCGCTCGCCGCGCAGGTACGGCTGGCCTTGGAGGATCGGCCCATCGCCGCGCAGTGAGAAATAGTCGGTGAACGGGATGTCTTTGCGCACCGCCCCGCCCAACAATTGGTACAGCGGCTGTTTCCAGGCCTTGCCGCGGATATCCCAAAGCGCCATCTCCAGCGCGCCAAAAGCGGCGATGCGCGCCGTGTCGTTGATGCTCTGCACACCCACCCAGAACGGCAGGCAGCGGAACTCGGCGCCGGCGATGTCGATCGGGTCGTGGCCGATCAGGCGCGGCGCAAACACCTGGTTGATCAGCGTCGCAGTCCCGGCGCCGGAAGCTTCACCCAGACCGACGATGCCGTCGTCGGTTTCCACTTCCACGATGGTTTGGGAGAACCCGGGCAATTCGCCAAACACCCAGCCGTACGGCGCCTCCAGCGGAAAATTGATCGGGGTGGCCGTGATGCGACGGATTTTCATGGATAGAGGTTGTGTCAGGCCGCCAGCAGGAATGACCGAATGTCATACTGTTCGCCCTAACCATGGGCACCGTAGCGCCAGAAATTCTATACTGCGGGAGCGTCGTATGGACTCAGGAATTGTCATGTCAAGTATTCGTGAAACGCATGGATCAGACCTGCACTTGTTTCACCGTCGCTTGCCGCCCTTGCATGCGTTGACGGTGTTTGCCGCAGCCGCTGCGTCGGGCAGCTTCAGCCGGGCGGCCGATCTGCTATTCGTCACCCAGGGCGCGGTCAGTCGGCAGATCCAGACCCTGGAGAAATACCTTGGTTGCCCCTTGTTCGTGCGCCACAAGCGCGGCCTGAAGCTCACCGCCGAAGGTCAATTGCTGTTGCCGGTAGTGGACGACGCGCTCGGTCGCCTGGCTGGCGCCTGCGACAACCTGCGCACGATTGGCCAGGTACTGGTGTTGCGCATGCCGCCCACCTTCACTGCGCGCTGGTTCCTGCCGCTATTGCCAGAACTGCGCGCCTTGTTGCCGGACGTGGATGTGCGGATCACGACCTACGACTCCTGGGAGCCCGAGTTCGAGCGCTCGGATGTGGACGCCGCCGTGGTGCAGGGGCGTGGTGTCTGGGTCGGGGTCGAAGCCGTTACCCTGATGCCGGAGGTGCTGTCGCCGGTGTGTTCGCCACAATTAGCCGCACGGCTGCAAACACCGACGGACCTGCTGGCATCGCCACTGTTGCACTGCGATCCGCTGGACGCATGGCCGCGCTGGCTGCATGCGGCCGGGGTGGAAAACAAGGAGGCGCGGCGCGGGCAAACCTTTGACACGCTGGAGCTCGCGTTGGCGGCCGCGACCCGCGGCCAGGGCGTCGCGATCGGCGACCTGAACCTGGTACGCGAGAGCCTGCGCGACGGTGTTCTGGTGGCGCCGTTCGAGCTGACCATCGACCAGGGACTGTCTTATTTTCTGGTGTACCCGCCGGACCGCGCCCAGCAGCCGAAGATACGGGTGCTGCGCGAATGGCTCACGGCCAGCGCCGGCAAGACCTGATAGGGGAAAGAGCGCCGCGCCGGGCCGTAGCTTGAACTCCAGCAGGTAGTGCAGAGAGCGGAACGGGGAGGCGACCTCCAAGGCGGCGCCTACGAATCGCAGCATGTGTTCATCTTCATACAGGGTGCGCACCGGGCACTGCATGGGGATCCGGTCGAATGCCGTCACTTCCTTGGCCGACGCTTTTGATCACGATAGAAACCATGCGGTCTACTTTGGCAGAGCCGCAGTGAGAAGGTGAGCGTGGCGCCACCGCCTGATGGCGGGAACCCTATCCCTGAAGAGTCTATCAATCAGATTTGGCTTGATCAGAATTGCGTGACTCGACGGCACCATGCAGATCGTGATGCCAGCGCAGGGGAGGCCGTGTGGCGCTAACGCTCACACGGCCAATGCTTGCAAAACGACGTTGACGCGCTGGCCCGGTTAGCGAACCTTGCCCGCCTTCCACGCGCTCAGCAGCGTTTCGTAGGCAATGGTTTCACCCTTCGGCTTTTCGTTGGCCAGCTTCTTCCAGGGTGCGCCCTTGTCGCTCAGGTATTTGTTGGGGTCGCCCTTGGGGTTGAGCTTCGGTGGGCAGTTGGCCATGCCGGCGCGCTCGAGACGCCCCATCACGTCGTCCATCTCGTTCGCCAGGTTATCCATCGCGGCCTGTGGCGTCTTCTCGCCCGTCACCGCCACCGCCACGTTCTTCCACCACAGCTGCGCCAGCTTCGGGTAGTCTGGCACATTGCCGCCGGTCGGCGTCCAGGCCACGCGCGCCGGGCTGCGATAGAACTCGACCAGGCCGCCGAGCTTGGGCGCCATGTCGGTCATCGCCTGCGACTGGATGTCACTTTCCCGAATTGGCGTCAGGCCGACGAGGGTCTTCTTCAGGCTCGTGCTCTTGGCAGTGACAAACTGCGCGTAGAGCCAGGCAGCCGCCACCTTGTTCGGATCGTGGTCCTTGAAGAACGTCCACGAGCCCACGTCCTG
>JAJAZK010000502.1 GCA_026785765.1 Rhodoferax sp.
CCGAAGGGGGCTGCGGCTTGGGCCGCGAGGCCTGGGCACACGCTTGCGCGCAGGCTCAAAACTTGGCGATCCATCTCGCGCGCAATGGCGCTCGGGTTCACCACAATCGAAGAGCCTGATAAGTTCTGCATGACGGGCAAAACTGCACCAGCAGCCTGACCCAGCGATGTGCTGCTGCGCTGGACGCCGCAGCTGAAATGCCTGGACCGGGAAGCATTGCCCAAGTCAGGCGTCGGCATCCTTGCGCAGCATTGCTTCCACCTGCTTTGTGGCGGTGATGTCGACGAAGGTGATCACGGCGCCGTCGATCACGTTGTCCAGTCGGCGGTACGGCATGATGCGCACCGAAAACCAGCGCTGGTCGCTGCTCTGGATCTGCTTTTCCGAGAACACCAGCGTGCGCAGCGTCTCGTGCGCATCGTCTGGCAGCGTCGGGTACTGCAGGCTCGTGGTCAGGTCGCTCAGCGGCCGGCCGATGTCGCTGTCGCGCAGATTGATGATCTTGGCAGCACGATCGGTGAAGCGCCGAACGTTGAGGTTCTGATCAAGGAAAAGCATCGCGATCTCGGTGCTGTTGAGCAAGCTCTTCATGTCGCTCTGGGCCAGCGCCAGGTCGTCGAGCTTGGAGTGCATCTCCGCGTTTACCGTCTGCAGCTCCTCATTCATCGACTGCATCTCTTCCTTGGACGTGGTCAGCTCCTCGTTGGACGACTGCAGCTCTTCGTTGGTGCTCTGCAATTCTTCGTTGGATGACTGCAGCTCTTCCGTGGAGGCGCGGTTTTCCTCGCGCAGGCTCTGAATTTCATTCCGGCATTGCTGCACTTCGGCGGCATCGATGGCTTCCTCCGGGTTTGCGCCTTTGCGCCGGCCGCCGCGCAAGGATGCTGCCACATCACGGAAAATAATCATTACTGCGCCCTGCAAGGCTGCGGGCTCGTGCAGCGGTTGCACGGTGACATCCACGCCCTGAACGACGCCCGCCGCTACGAGCTGAAGGCCTCGCACCTGCACCGCCTCGTCCTTCGCCATGGCCTGCTTGAGCGCTTTGGCCAGCGGTTCGCGCAGGCTCTCGCGCACCATGGCGTGAAAGTTCCAGTTGGCCTTGCCGGCCGCGGGCTCCAGGTACTTGCCGGTGCGGCCGCTGATGTAGACGATGTCTCCCGCGGCGTTGACCACGACGGCGGGCGGCGCATGCACCTGCAGCAGCACCTGGTCGGCGGCGGCTTGCAATGAATCGCCGCTTTGCGCTGCGTTAGGTGAAGAAGGCATGGGCGTTTCCTTGGTCAGTTTCAAGAGGGGCGGGAACGACTTCAGCAGGAACTCGGGGCCTGCTGCGGACTGGGTGTGCCGACGCAGGTAAAGGCGCAGTTTTGACTCCACGGGTTCGAACAGCGAGCGCTGCGAGCCGGTCGTCTCCGAGCTGCCCAGCAGCAGCAGACCACCCGGGCGCAGGCTATAGTGAAACAGCGGCAGCAGCCGACGCTGCAGCGTCGCGTCGAAGTAGATCAGCAGGTTGCGGCAACTCAGCATGTCAAGCCGGGTGAAAGGCGGGTCGAGCACGACGTCATGCTGGGCGAAGAGCACCATGTCGCGGATCGGTTTGCTGACGGCCAGCGCACCCGTTTGGGGTACGAAGTAACGCGCCACAACTTCCGGCTGCATGCTGGCGCCGATCGTGACCGGGTAACGGCCCGCATGGGCCGTGGCGATCGCGTCAGGGCTCAGATCAGAGGCAAAGATTTGCAGCCTGCAATCGCGATGCTCGGGCAGGCTCCTTACCGCCTCGGTGAACACAATCGCCAGCGTGTAGGCCTCTTCGCCGGTGGAGCAACCCGCCACCCAGCCCCGGAACTTCGTCTGGCTCCCCCGGTTAGCCAGCAGCTCAGGCAGGGCGGTATCCTGCATGTACTGCCAGACCGCGGCGTCGCGGAAGAAGCTGGTGACGCCGATCAGCAGTTCCTTGAACAGCAAGTCGGTCTCTTGGGGGTTCTGGCGCAAAAAGCGCACGTACTCGGCCAGTGCGGCCAGGCCGTGGATGGCCATGCGGCGTTCGATGCGGCGGTTCAGCGTACTGGGTTTGTAGAGCGAGAAATCGTGCCGCGTTCGCTGCCGCAGCAGGGTGAAGATGCCCTCTATGGTGTCGCCCGACGGATCGACCGGCGCATCGGTCGGCGTGCGGTCGAGCCCCGGTGCGGCGATGGGCGACGCCGAATGGCTATCCCTGGCGATGCAGGCCAGGATACGTTCGGGCATGTCCGCCGGAAGTGCCACGATGTCGGCGCAGCCGGCGGCGATGGCGCTGCGTGGCATCGAATCGAATTGCGCCGACGAAGGCTCCTGCGCGACGGTCAGGCCGCCCACGGCCTTCAGGGCCTGCAGCCCCAATGTGCCGTCCGACCCCATGCCCGACAGCACAACACCGATCGCCGATGCGCCCTGGTCCCGGGCCAGGGACGAAAACAGCACATTGACCGGCAGCCGCAGGCCGCGCGGCTCGGTGGGCGTCGTCAGGTGCAGCATGCCCTGCGCCAGGCTGAGTTCGGCGTTCGGCGGAATCACGTACACATGGTCGGCCTCGACACGCATCTGCTGGCTGGCCTCGCGGACGCTCAACGACGTTACCCGCTGCAGCAACTCGGCCAGCATGGCTTTCTGTGTCGGGTCCAGATGCTGAACCACGATGTAGGCCAGGCCGGACCGCACCGGCACCCGGGCAAGGAACCGCTCGAACGCTTCCAGGGCCCCGGCCGAGCCGCCAATTCCCACAATGCGTACAACCGCCATTGGCGGCTGTTTCGCATTGGATATTGGCGCGGAACTCATGCCAGAGTATGCCCGCTGTCCGCCTCGGGTCCGGTAAGGGAACGCGCGGGCTGGCCGATTATTTCAATTCACGCGTTCAGGCCCCCGGGGGCGTGAAGGCCATCAGCACCTGCCCGTTGGGAGCCACCGAAGCCACTGCGTGCGCGCGGCCGCCATTGGCCCTGGATTGCACCGCGCAGGATTGCCGACCTTCGTCCTTGCGCAGGGCTGCAAGCATGTCCCGCACAGGCGCACGGCAGTCAGGCGCCAGCAAGTCCTCGATGTGGCGACCTGCCCAGTTTTTTCCTTCGCCAGTCTCGGGTGCAAGCCAGTCTGCGGCGATTCGATTGGCCGCGGTCAACATTCCGTCGCGGTCCAGCGTCACATAAGCGAACGGCGCCAGATCAAACAGGGTGGTGTAGCTCCTCAAATCTTCGTCCAATTGCCGGCCGTTTTGTTCGGCCTGTTCGTGCTGCAGGTCCAATTCCACCTGGTGCACTTGCAACTCGTGCAGAAGCTTGATCGCGTCGCTCGCGGTTTCTGGCGCGCTGGCAAGGTCATGCAACATTGTGAGCGCCTGCGCGCCAGTAGGCCAGCCTTGCGTGAAGGGTGCGATGCCCTTTTCAAGCCGGTCTTCTGCTCTCTTTCTCAACTCTATTGTCATGGCATCCTCAGGCGTCAGCGCCAGATTGCATTTTAGATACGTGTAAGCGGCCAAAACCTGAGCAATGGTGACGGTTGCAAGTTTGCGGCTCCATTGAGATAGTTTGCGCCGTCGGATCCGAACTGTCTGTTCGCTAACGAACAGACATGCCAACCAAGCTCGGACACGATTCGATCTTCACCACACAGCGTGCCAACCGTTACGGGCATTCAATGAAAAACTTTCCTGTGGTTTGCGTCGGTGGTTCCGCGGGGGGCCTGGACGCTTATATCCGCCTGTTGAAGCATCTGCCGGCCGACATGGGTGTGGCGATTGTCATCGTGAATCACATCACGGCGATGCCGACCCAACTGCATGAAGTGCTGCCGCGGTTTTCGCAAATGCCGGTAGAACTCATCACCGAAGACCTGCTCATCGAGCCCAACCATGTCTACATCATCCCCGCCAACCGGGACCTGCACGTCGATGGGGAAGTGTTCCACCTGGCACCGATTTCGAAGCCGCGCGGCTGGCCGGATGTGATCACGGTCTTCCTGGAGTCACTCACCCAGTTCTGGGACGGAAAGCTGGTCGCGGTCATCGTTTCTGGCTACGACGGAGACGGCGCCGCAGCCCTGTGCGGAATCAAGGAGGTGGGCGGCATTACGATTGCCCAGAAGTTGGCCACCGCCATCCAGCCCGACATGCCCCAGAGTGCGATTGCCAGCGGCTGCATCGACTTCATCCTTTCTCCGGAAGATATCGCGAAAGAGATCGTGCGAATCGCCCGTGCCGAGGCACCGGCCAGCGCTGCCGTACTGACCAGGAATTGAAGGCGCTGCTGCACAAGGCCATTCCCGGATTGGGGCGACAGAATAGGGACTCGTGGTCCCTCTCGTGATCTCGCTCGTGCGTGGGCTGACACGACGTTCTGTCGGGTGCTGGGCACGCGGCCAAGGCGGAAAAGACAGGGCATGAGTGGCAGGCCCTGGGCCGACTGCACTATGGCCGCCAACAGGTTTTAGGCTGCAGTTGCGCTCCGCTGCTCTATGTAGTCAATGATTTCCACCAGGTCGGTGGTCGCCTCATCAGAGCACCGGACTGTTTGCACGGGCTGCGCGGCGCTCTTTTAGCATGGCCTGAACCCTGGTCATGGCAGCGTCGTGTGGCAGACGGGGTTTTTCGCTGTACCGGGCTTGCTCAAACTTGGCGCGAAACCAGTGCCTGTAGCTGGTTTCCTGTTCGATGGTCTCGAACTCGGAAACGATAGGGGACAACGGGACATTCACCAGATAACGGTTAGCACAATGCGACCGAACCGCCAAACAATCAGTGCAGGCGGGAGTCTTTGTTGACCCGGCGCGACGGGCTTGTCAAGTCCTGCCCATTGACGGGCGCAGCCTACAATTGGATGGTTGGAGGCAATTGATGCAAGCCTTCCTGCCACGGTTTCCCGGACTTACGACATCCCGGGCTGTTCTGGCCCTTTGCGCAGACACTGACCACCATGACCACACCCGACACGTTTTTGTTTACGGATGAAAACCTTCAAACCCGATTGGATCACTGTGCCGAAGGTGGACTCGATGGAATCGATTTTGGCGTCATCGGTTTCGATGCGCACGGTATAGTAACCCGCTACAACACCTTTGAGTCCAAGGCCGCCGGTCTGTCAATGGAGCGCGTTCTGGGAAAATTGCTATTCACGGTGGTTGCGCCGTGCATGAACAACTTCATGGTGGCGCAACGTTTTGACGATGCCACCCAAGCTTCGGCCGTGCTCGATGCAACGATCGACTATGTGTTGACGCTACGCATGCGGCCAGTCAAGGTCAAACTGCGGCTTTTGGCGGCTCCGGGTGCAGCAACACGCTACGTGCTGGTACAGCGGCTCACCAGATAAAAATGGCGTCTGCCTTGTCCAGCGACCTGAACGAGGAATACGAAGCGCTGCTGCAGTTCCTGTACCAGGCGCCGATCGCGCTGGTGCAATCTACGCTGGACGGCGAGATCACGTTGATCAACTCGATGTCGGCGCAGTTGCTGATGCCGCTGTCACCAGACGGCAACCTGGCCAACCTGTTCGATGTGCTGGCGCCAGCAGCGCCACATCTGCGCGGCCTCGTCGACGCCCATTCTGGCTCCGAAGGTTTGATCTGCGAGTCTTTGCAGCTGGCGCTGGGTGAGCCGCAAGCGGATGGCACAGCGTCGAAAACGCTGGCCCTGCGGCTGGTCAAGCTCGACGCGACTACGCTGATGGCCAGCGTCAGCGACATCAGTTCCACGGTGCAGGAGCAACAACTTCGGCTCGCGATGCGCTTGCGTAACGTAGCCCGGATCGACAGCCTGACTGCGATGCCCAACCGCACCGTCGTGCTGGAGCGAATTAATAATGCGCTGGAAAACCTGAGTACCGACCCCTGCTACCTGTTTGCGGTGGTGTTTGTGAATGTGGACCGCTTCCGCGTCATCAACGCGACCTTCGGACCGGCGGCCGGGGACGATCTGCTGCGCCTGATGGCTGGTCGCCTGAATCGCACCATCCGGCTGCGCGAGCCCACCGGCCAGCCGCAGCTACCGGTGCAAACGGCGGCGCGGCTGGGCGGCGACGAGTTTGTCGTGGTTTTGGGGGGGGTGCGCGGCGTTGATGACGTGCGCGGCGTTGCCCAGCGGCTGACCGAGGCTATGTGCAAGCCGTATGGGATTGGAGAACAACAAGTGCACGTCAGCGTAAGCATCGGCGTTGTGGTGTCGGGGCCCAGCGGCGGCGATGCCGACTCGGTGCTCCAGAACGCTAGTCTTGCGATGCGCGAGGCTAAACGCATGGGCGGTGCGCGTTACTGCATTTTTGAGCCCGAAATGGAGCTCCTTGCCCGCAGGCGCGGAAGCCTGGAGAGCGAGTTGCGCCAAGCACTTGCCGGAGGCGAGCTGTTTGTGGTGTACCAGCCTATTGTCGATATGGTGAACGGCGGCGTCGCGGGGGTGGAGGCACTGGTGCGCTGGCGCCATCCGGTGCGCGGCACGGTGTCGCCGGTGGAGTTCATCGGAATTGCCGAGGAGACCGGCTTGATTGGTCCCTTGGGCAAGTTGGTGCTAAACGTTGCCTGTCACCAGTTCGTGGCCTGGCAACGGCTGCTCGGTGCGCGTGCCCCGCAAATTCTGTCCGTGAACCTTTCGCGCGCGCAGCTGATCGAACCGGCGCTGGTGGACATGGTGCGGCTGGCACTGCAGAGCAGTGGGCTGGCGGCTGAACAGCTGCAGCTGGAAGTCACCGAAAGCCTCGCCGCGCAGGACGAGCACATCCGCGCCCGCCTGCAACAGCTCAAGGCCCTGGGGCTGTCGATTGCCCTGGACGACTTCGGTACCGGTTATTCCTCACTGGCCAGCCTGCATCAGTTGCCCGTGGACGTGGTCAAGATCGACCGCTCCTTCGTAATCCAGGCCGAGTCCAGCGCGCACCACCGTGTGCTGATTGAGGCCACCGTGCGGGTCGCCCGCAGCCTGGGTATGCAGACCGTCGCCGAAGGTATCGAAACCGAAGGTCAAGCGGCGGTATTGGCCGCGCTGCATTGCGACAAGGGCCAGGGCTACCTGTTCGCGCGGCCGCTGCCTGCGGAAGAAGCTATTGCCTGGATCGCCGCTTACCAGCCAGGCTTGCCAACGCGGGATGCGGCGGCGCCGGTCGCGCCAGCGCAGAAGCTGCTCGAGTGCCTGGAACAGACCCATATTGCGGTGGCGCTGTTCGACCCGCAAGAGCGTATGGCGTATGCCAACCGCAGTTTCCTGCGCGGTTATTGGGACGGGCTGGATGGCCTGCCAACCTGGGAAGACATCATGCGCCGGTCGCATAGCCGTCGGCGCGGGCTGCTGATAGAGACCAACGATATCGACTCCTGGATTGCCAGGGTACGCAGCACTTATCGCCAGCAGCCGCGGCGCATCTTCGAGTCCGACATGGCGGACGGCAGCTGGATGCGCGTGGTTGAGGAAACCCGCGCCGACGGATGGCAGTTGATCGTCGCCACCGACGTGACTTCGTTGAAGGCCAACGAGGCCGAGTTGCGGCGCGCCCACGACGTCGCCCTCGTGGCGTCGATCACTGACCCGCTGACCGAATTGCCGAACCGGCGCTGCGTGTTCGAGCGGCTGGCTGAACGGATGGCCGAGGCCTCCGCGCTGCGCATTCCGCTCACGGTGGCGGCAATCGATCTGGACAATTTCAAAGCCATCAACGACAACCATGGCCATGCCGTGGGAGACCAGGTGCTGGTATGGTTTGCGCGGCGCCTGGCGGCGTCGGTACGCCAGCATGACGCGGTAGGGCGCATCGGCGGGGAGGAGTTCCTGCTGGTGCTGGCTAATACCGGGTGGGAGGGTGCCGGGCGCGTTCTAGCCGGGCTGCGCGCGGCCTTGTACGAGGAGCCCCTGCCGTTCAAATCCATCGGTCTGCAGGTGCGTTTTTCCGCCGGAGTTGCTGAAGGTCAGGTGGGTGACAGCGCCGAGTCCTTATGCCAGCGTGCTGACCAGGGCTTGTACCAGGCTAAAGCCGAGGGGCGCAATCGTGACTGTTTCGTTGCCGCACCAAGCTCGGCAAACGCGCTGGCGTTGCGGCTCGTAAGGCCACCGGCTGGGGTATAACCTGATGGAGGTGCCTGATGGCGCTTGCTGGCGCAGCGCACTCATCTCAGCCCGCAAGCCGCCCAGAACAACGCCGCAGAATCTGAAGGCCGATTCGCTGATTGCTACCAAGGCAGACCCGGCACATCTAGACCACCAGCCCTTCTTCGATTACGACCCGAGCCAGCGCCTGCTCGAGCATGGTTCTGGCTGCGCTTGTGACCTCGTGCAGGTGGCGATGCAGCGCAACATCGTTCTGATTGCGCGCGGCGCATTCGGTGCTGTAGAGCTCAAAGCTTACCAGCAGCGCGACGATTTCGGCCAAGTGGCGCGGGCACTCGCAGGCGACCATCGACGGCATCTCCGTCAGAGTGATCAGTTCGGCATCGCTGTAACGCCTGGGCTGCGTCTGAATGCTGCCCGCGAGCGCTGCTTCGACGGGGCGCGAAGCAAGGACCAGGCGCGCCAACTCCTTGCCGTCGACCGGCTCGCGGCGCACCGTTACGCCGGTCGCACGCAGGGCTTCGGCGGGCGCTTCCGCCCCGAACGAATAGACCAGGATCACATTCGGCGCGGGCAGGTTGTTCCGCAGTGCAATCACTTGTTCCGTCATCGACGTGTGCAGTGAAGCCACATGAATGACGAGCACATCGGCAGCGCCAGCGCGGCCGACTTCACGCTCAGCATGGGCCAAGTCGTCGAAGACCAGCGCCGGTGCCGGTCGAAGCCTGCCCGCCAGCTTGAGCGCCGCGGCGTGGCCGACGACGAGCACACGCTGCGCAGCAGCTGATCGCACCTGGTTGCCTGACGACAGCAAGGCAAGCGCATCGACATCGAGGTGGGCGACTGTACCGATCGCATGCCCCGCAAGCGTGAGCCGCTTGATGAGCCGCAGGCGCTCGATGTCCTTCATCGAATAGTTGCGCTGGCCCGAGGTCGACTTGGGCGGCGCCACGACACCGTAGCGGTGCTCCCAGATGCGTAGCGTCGACGGTGACAGGCCGGCCAGGCGGGCAGCTGTGCCGCTACGCATCAGGGTCTTGCCTTCGGGTTCGTCGCGGGCTGTGGGCTGCGTCATGGATTGGTCTCCAGGCGGATCTATCGGGTGGCGATAATCCCCAGTCTACACGGTAAACGAAACGATATTGCAACGATATTATCCAGTTATAAGCCATATTTATCAATTCAAAGTCGTTTCAATTGCACGAATTAGCGTAAACTCCGCGCTATGCAACAGAACGCGGGTTTCGAAATCAATCCTGTCGCCGTACCGACCAGCGCAACACCAATCGCTTACGGCGACATCGTTCCCCCGCCCGCTGGTCGTTGCGCCGCCCCGCCCCGTCCACCAAGCGTCTGGTCGGTTGATTGCACCGGATCGAGGTGTGGTCAATCGATTCGCTGGTGCCGGACCAAAAGTCTTGCACCGTATCCCGTTCAGCTCTGACTGGACTCCTCCACCTCTAAATAGAAAGTAAGCCATGCATGACATCATCGATACGGCCGTCGCGGCCGGAAGTTTCAAAACCCTTGCCACTGCATTGACCGCAGCAAATCTCGTCGACACGCTCAAAGGCGCCGGCCCATTCACCGTCTTTGCGCCAACCGACGAGGCCTTCGCAAAGTTGCCGGCCGGCACAGTCGAAAGCTTGCTGAACGACATTCCGAAGCTCACTGCGATCCTGACCTACCACGTGGTGGCCGGCAAGGTGATGGCCGCCGACGTAATGACAATGGACGGCCAATCGGCCAAGACTGTCAACGGCGCCACGCTGGCGATCAGTACCAAAGACGGCGTCAAGCTTGGCGGCACGGCAACTGTCGTGACGACCGACATCGCCTGCACCAACGGCGTTATCCACGTGATCGATTCGGTGTTGATCCCCAGTTGAGTCGGGGTTCCGCACAGGACCTGCCCGGCGATGCGCGGCGAAGAGCCTGCATCGACCGGCAGTGCTGGGTGCCTCGGTTAATGAACGGCGCGCTACGACCAGCTACAGACGACGGCCCCACAGCTGCGGCGCGTCGAATTCCACGGGCACTCTCGCCCATTTACTGAAAGAGGATCATGAACAATGTAATGAAGGCGCCAGAGCCTTTCTGGACCAGGACACGGCTGGCAGCCATGGCGGTTCCGCTGGTCGGGGCCGCTCTCGCAGCGGTGACTGGCTCTGTGGACGCAGCCACCAGCGCAGCATCGAACGCAACGCTGAAACAAGACGACTTCGTGGGGATCTCCTTCTGGATCATCTCGATGGCGCTGATCGCCGCCACGGTGTTTTTCTTCCTCGAACGCGACCGTGTTTCGGCGAAGTGGAAGACCTCGCTCACGGTGTCAGGCCTGGTCACGCTGGTGGCTGCAGTGCACTACTTCTACATGCGTGACGTCTGGATCGCCACGGGTGCTACGCCCACGGTCTTCCGCTATATCGACTGGTTGATCACGGTGCCGTTGTTGATGATCGAGTTCTACCTGATCCTGGCGGCGATCACCAAAGTCCGGGCCGGCATCTTCTGGCGTCTGATGATCGGCACACTCGTGATGCTGGTGGGTGGCTACCTGGGCGAAGCAGGATACATGTCCGTCTGGCCGGCGTTCATCATCGGTATGGCAGGCTGGGCTTTCATCCTGTACGAGATCTTCCTGGGTGAAGCCAGCAAGGTCAATGCGGCCAGTGCGCCCCCAGCAGTCCAGTCAGCCTTCAACACGATGCGCTGGATCGTGACGATTGGGTGGGCGATATACCCGATCGGCTACTTCTTCGGCTACCTGACCGGCGCCAACCC
>JAJAZK010000503.1 GCA_026785765.1 Rhodoferax sp.
CGCCACCGGGAAGTTTTCATAGTGCTCGGACGGCGGGCGGTAGGTGTCGGTGACGCGGTGCACGGCTGGATTGTCGCTTGACATCGCGGGAAGCCGCCGCTACGTTGCTGACCGCATAGTCAGTAAAATCCACGGTGCAGCGCAGCAAAATCTTGCATGAAAACAGCGACTCTGTTCTTTCCCGTCAGTGTGTTTGTCCTGCGTTTTCTGTTGTACCCGTGCTCCAGACCACCACCTGCCGCCGCGCCGGTGCGCGCAACGATCGTGCGGATTGCGCAGGATGGACCGCGCGATGGACTGTTCGCGGTGCCGGAAGACCGCGTTGCGTTGATGCGCATCGGGTCGCGCGTGGACCTGCGGCAGTGGTCGGATGGCTCGCGGCTGTCCGGCGCGATCCGGGAGGGCGCGGCGCTGGCCGATCCGGTCACCCGCACCTACCTGGTCAAGGTGGCGCTCGAGGGCACGCAGCCGCCGCCGCTGGGATTCACGCTGACCGTGTTCCCGCAGGTCCTGTCGACCAAAGGCCTGCCCGCGTGATCAAGTTGCCAACCAGCGCCTTGAAGCAAGACGCGCCGGGCTCGGCGGTCTGGGTGTTTGATCCGGCTGCGGGCACGCTGCGGTCGCAGCCGGTCGTGGTCCTCGCAGCCGACGGCAACGAAGCAGTGGTCAGCCAGGGTCTGGAGCCCGGCATGCAGGTTGTCAGTGCCGGGATCCACGTCTTGTCGCCCGGGCAGAAAGTGGTGGCTTACCAGCCGCCGGCAGCGGCGCCAGCGGGCGGCCCCGCAATAGCGGTGTCCGCGCGGTGAGCGGCGCACCCCTCAGATGCTGGGCGCAGTGGCGACCCGGGAGCCAGGCAAGACCCCGCAGCACCCGGCCGAGCGCGGTTTCAACCGGTCGCGTTGGGCGCTGGAGCACGCGGCGCTGACGCATTACCTGATGGTTGTACTGATGCTGCCGGGATTCGCCGCCTAGTTCCAGTTGGGGCAGGACGAGGACCCGCCTTTTACTTTCCGGATCATGCTGATCCGGTCTTATTGGCCGGGTGCCAACGCACAGCAAATGGCAGAGCAGGTTACTGACAAGATCGATCGCACCCTGCAGGAAGTCCCGCGCTCGCCCTGCTGGCATTGCCAGCCATGTGCGCTGCCTGGTTCCGGATCCAGCGGCCGGTTGCGCGTGCAGGTTAAACTCAAACACTGAACCATGATGTAGCGGTGGCCGGTCCGGCCGCCCCTATTTGTTTTCGGGCGCGGGTGGCGAAATTGGTAGACGCACCAGGTTTAGGTCCTGACGCCAGCAATGGCGTGGGGGTTCGAGTCCCCCCCCGCGCACCAGCACTGATACCCTAAGGAGAAGCATATGTCCGTGAGTGTGGAAACCCTTGAAAAGCTGGAGCGCAAGATCACCTTGACCCTGCCGGTGAACATCATCCAGAGTGAGGTTCAGTCGCGCTTGAAGCGCCTTGCCCGTACCGTCAAGATGGACGGTTTTCGTCCCGGCAAAGTACCCATGAACGTGGTTGCTCAGCGCTACGGCTATTCGGTCCACTACGAGGTGATGAATGACAAGGTGGGCGAAGCCTTTTCCAGCGCTGCCAACGAGGCCAGGTTGCGTGTGGCAGGGCCGCCGCGTATCACTGAAAAAGAAGGTGCACCGGAAGGCGAACTCGCCTTTGACGCGTTTTTCGAGGTGTTCCCGGAAGTAAAGTTGTCGGACCTGACAGGTGTTCCAGTCGAGCGGCTGTCTAGCGACGTGTCCGAGGCGGCCATTGACAAGACCATGGATATTCTGCGCAAACAGCGCCGCACCTTTGCCCAGCGTGCGCAGGATGCCGCCGCGCAGACTGGCGACCGTGCAACCGTCGATTTCGAGGGAAAGATCGAGGGTGAACCATTTGATGGCGGCAAGGCGCAGGACTTCCAGTTCGTGCTCGGCGACGGGCAGATGCTCAAGGAGTTTGAAGCTGCTACCACTGGCATGAAAGTTGGCGAAAACAAGACGTTCCAGCTGGCGTTTCCAGCGGACTACCAGGGCAAGGATGTCGCCGGCAAGACCGCAGACTTCATGGTCACGCTGAAAAAGCTTGAGGTGGCCCATTTGCCAGAAGTGGACGCTACCCTTGCCAAATCATTGGGTATTGCGGATGCCAGCGTGGACGGGCTGCGAGCCGATATCCGCAAGAACCTGGAGCGAGAGGTCAAGTTTCGTCTGTTGTCACGCAACAAGCAAGCGGCCCTGGAGGCACTGGTCACCCGGGCCGAACTCGACTTGCCCAACGCCAGCGTAAAGGCTGAGTTGGAGCGCTTGATCGAAAGTGCACGGGCGGATTTGAAACAGCGCGGCGTCAAGGATGCCGACAAGGCACCGATCCCGGAAGACATGTTTCGCGCGCAGGCTGAGCGCCGTGTGCGCCTGGGCCTGGTGGTGGCCGAGCTGGTGCGCTCGAATTCCCTGCATGCGCGGCCCGAACAGATCAGGTCGCATATCGACGAGCTGTCGTCAAGTTATGAAAAGCCGACCGAGGTTGTCCGCTGGTACTATGCCGACAATAAGCGTATGGCCGAGGTGGAGGCCATCGTGATTGAGAACAACGTGACCGAACATGTGTTTGCCCGCGCGAACATCACGGCTAAAGCCGTGGACTTTGACGAGTTGATGGGCCAGAACTAATCCCCGGGCTGCTCGCTGGCTGCCACCTCAGAAGCCCTTGCAAGCTGCCTGTAAGACCATATGTGGTCTTGCAGGCAACGTGAAATAACCGATTTGGAGAAGACATGAATATCCGCAATTCAGCCACAGACACAGTAGGGCTTGGTATGGTGCCAATGGTGATTGAACAGTCCGGTCGTGGTGAGCGCTCGTACGATATCTATTCGCGCCTGCTCAAGGAGCGGGTGATTTTTTTGGTTGGGCCGGTGAACGACCAGACCGCCAATCTGATCGTCGCGCAGTTGTTGTTTCTCGAGAGTGAAAATCCGGACAAGGACATTTCGTTTTACGTGAACTCGCCCGGTGGCTCGGTCAGTGCCGGCATGGCGATTTACGACACCATGAATTTCATCAAGCCCGATGTGTCGACTTTGTGCACCGGATTTGCGGCGAGCATGGGCGCATTCCTGCTGGCGGCAGGTGCCAAAGGTAAACGTTTTTCCCTTCCCAACTCCAAGATCATGATTCACCAGCCGTCTGGCGGTAGTCAGGGCCAAGCCACGGACATCGAGATCCAAGCGCGGGAGATTCTGAAAACACGCGAGCAACTCAACAAGATCCTGGCGGCCCAGACCGGGCAGCCGCTCGACCGTATCGAACGCGACACCGAACGCGACTACTACATGTCCGCCGATGAGGCCAAGGACTATGGCGTTGTAGATCAGGTGATTTCGAAACGCCCTTGACGGCTGAGCTGCGCAGTCTGCTGGTCAATGGGGTCGACTGTGAGCACCGTTGCCGCTGCGCGTATTTCGGTATCATGGGGCATCTCATTGAACAGGCACTGACCTCATGGCCGAAAAAAAAGGCTCCTCCGGCGAAAAGACCCTGTACTGCTCGTTTTGCGGCAAGAGCCAGCACGAGGTCAAAAAGCTGATTGCCGGGCCATCGGTGTTTGTTTGCGATGAGTGCATCGAGCTATGCAACGAAATAATCCGTGACGAATTACCGGCCAGCACCGTGGCCAGGGACGCGCGCGCAGATTTGCCCACACCGTCCGAGATCAAGGCGAACCTCGATAACTATGTGATCGGTCAGGAGCCAGCCAAGCGAACCCTGGCGGTCGCGGTGTACAACCATTACAAGCGGCTGCGCCACAAGGAAAAGGCGAAGAAGGATGATGTCGAACTGGCCAAGAGCAACATCCTGCTGATCGGGCCGACCGGCTCTGGCAAGACGCTGCTGGCACAGACACTTGCGCGCATGCTGGATGTGCCGTTTGTGATGGCGGACGCTACCACCCTGACCGAAGCTGGTTATGTCGGCGAGGATGTCGAGAACATCGTCCTCAAGTTGTTGCAAAGCTGTAGCTATGACGTCGAGCGTGCGCAGCGCGGTATTGTCTACATCGATGAGATCGACAAGATTTCGCGTAAGTCAGACAACCCGTCGATTACCCGCGACGTCTCGGGCGAAGGTGTGCAGCAGGCCCTGCTCAAGTTGATCGAAGGCACGATGGCCAGTGTGCCCCCGCAGGGCGGGCGCAAACATCCCAATCAGGATTTTGTACAAATAGACACCACCAACATCCTGTTTATTTGCGGAGGCGCATTTTCGGGCTTGGAGAAAGTCATCGATAACCGCACGGAGTCGTCAGGGATCGGTTTTGGCGCAGCCGTCAAAAGCAAGGCCCAGCGCAGCCTGACCGAGGTATTCAAGGATGTGGAGCCGGAAGACCTGATCAAGTTCGGCCTTATTCCGGAACTGGTCGGGCGCATGCCGGTGGTTGCGACGCTGGCTGAGTTGAGTGAAGATGCCTTGGTCCAGATACTGGTGGAACCGAAAAACGCCCTGGTAAAGCAATATGCCAAACTGTTCTTGATGGAGGGTGTGGATCTCGAGATACGCCCTTCGGCGCTAAAGGCAATTGCGAAGAAGGCGCTGGGGCGCAAGACGGGCGCACGCGGCTTGCGCTCTATCCTCGAGCAGTCGCTCATCGACACCATGTTCGAACTGCCCAATTCCAGCAATGTGGACAAGGTTGTGGTCGATGAGTCCACGATCGAGGAGAACAAACCACCTCTACTGGTGTACCGCGAGCAGGCAAAAAAAGCCTGAGTCGCCTGTGGCGGGTTGAAAAACCCGCCTTGCCATCCATCTTGAGTTGGTAACGTAAAGGATTTCCCCATGTCTGGTTCTGTTCCGCTTCCCGCCACGCCGCTGGATCTACCGCTGCTCCCGCTGCGCGATGTGGTGGTTTTCCCGCATATGGTTATTCCGCTGTTTGTCGGGCGCCCCAAGAGCATCAAGGCGCTGGAAGCGGCGATGGAGTCGGAGCGGCGCATCATGCTGGTTGCGCAGAAGGCGGCCGCAAAGGATGACCCGTTGGTGACCGACATGTTTGACGTCGGCTGTGTCTCCACTATTCTTCAGATGCTCAAGCTGCCTGACGGCACGGTGAAAGTGCTGGTCGAAGGGCATCAGCGCGCACAGGTGAATCGCATCGATGACGGCGAGACTTACTTCTCCGCCAACGTGACCCCGATTGAGGCTGCGGTTGAAGCGCTTTCTGCGCCGCGCGGCAAGGCCAGCGAGATCGAGGCGCTGCGGCGCGCCGTGATGCAGCAGTTTGACCAGTACGTCAAACTCAACAAGAAGATCCCGCCGGAGATTCTGACGTCGATCTCCAGCATCGACGATGCGGGCCGCCTGGCAGACACAATTGCGGCGCATCTGCCGCTCAAGCTTGACAACAAGCAGGCTGTGCTGAGCCTGTCGGGAGTTAAAGAGCGGCTTGAGAATCTGTTCGAACAAATTGAGCGTGAAGTCGACATTCTGAACGTTGACAAGAAGATCCGCGGCCGTGTCAAGCGCCAGATGGAGAAGAACCAGCGCGACTTCTACCTCAACGAGCAGGTGAAGGCGATCCAGAAGGAACTTGGCGAAGGCGAGGATGGTGCTGACATCGACGAGATCGAGAAAAAGATCAAAGCCGCCAAGATGCCGAAGGAGGCGCTGAAAAAGGCCGAGGCTGAACTCAAGAAGCTCAAACTGATGTCGCCGATGTCGGCAGAAGCTGCGGTGGTGCGCAATTACATCGACGTGCTTGCGGCATTGCCGTGGAGTGCGAAAACCAAGATCAAGCACGACTTGGGCAATGCGGAAACGGTGCTTAATGAAGACCATTTCGGCCTGGATAAAGTCAAGGATCGAATTTTGGAGTACCTCGCGGTTCAACAGCGAGTCGATAAGGTCAAGGCGCCCATCTTGTGCTTGGTCGGGCCTCCAGGGGTGGGCAAGACTTCACTTGGCCAGTCGATTGCCAATGCTACCGGGCGCAAGTACGTGCGTGTGGCATTGGGGGGTATGCGCGACGAGGCCGAGATTCGCGGGCATCGGCGTACCTATATCGGTGCGATGCCCGGCAAGGTGTTGCAGAGCCTGTCCAAGGTAGGTACGCGCAATCCGCTGTTTCTGCTTGACGAAATTGACAAGCTCGGCACAGACTTTCGCGGTGACCCATCAAGTGCTTTGCTCGAAGTTCTCGATCCTGAGCAGAACCACAAGTTCGGCGACCATTACGTCGAAGTTGATTTCGACCTCAGCGACGTCATGTTTGTGGCCACCTCCAACTCCATGAACATCCCGCCTGCACTGCTGGACCGGATGGAGGTGATCCGTTTGTCGGGCTATACCGAAGACGAGAAGACCAATATTGCGATCAAGTACCTGTTGCCAAAACAACTCAAGAACAATGGTGTCAAGGTTGCGGAGCTTGATGTCACCGAAGGGGCTGTGCGCGACATCGTGCGTTACTACACCCGTGAAGCCGGCGTGCGTTCATTGGAACGCGAACTGTCGAAAATTTGTCGCAAGGTGGTCAAGGGCCTGCAACTCAAGAAGATGACACCACAAGTCGTGGTGACCGCCGACAACCTGAACGATTACCTCGGTGTGCGCAAACACACCTATGGCCGGGCCGAAGACCACAACCAGGTCGGCCAGGTCGTGGGCTTGGCCTGGACGGAAGTCGGCGGCGACCTGTTGACGATCGAGGCGGCATTGATGCCAGGAAAAGGCGTGATCACCCGCACTGGTTCGCTCGGTGACGTAATGAAGGAGTCAGTGGAAGCCGCGCGCACGGTGGTGCGTAGCCGCGCCGCGCGTCTGGGTATCAAGGACGAAGTGTTCGAGAAGAAGGACATTCACATTCACGTGCCCGACGGTGCCACGCCCAAGGACGGGCCGAGTGCGGGCGCGGCGATGACCACGGCTTTTGTATCGGCCCTTACCGGAATTCCGGTACGCGGCGATGTGGCCATGACGGGTGAGATCACCTTGCGTGGTGAGGTCACGGCGATTGGTGGCCTGAAGGAGAAACTGTTGGCGGCCCTGCGGGGTGGAATCAAGACCGTACTTATCCCTGAAGAGAACGCGAAAGATTTGCAGGACATCCCGGAGAACGTTAAAAACGGTCTCGAAATCGTGCCGGTGCGCTGGATCGATAAGGTCCTGGAGATCGCTCTGGTGCGCATGCCGCAGCCATTGCCGGAAGAGGAGCCTGTCGCTGTCGCGGGCGTGGTGGCTGCTCCTGCGGCGGCTACCGGTGCTACCTCGGTGGCGGTGGAGTCGGTGAAGCATTGACGCGGTTACCAGCGCTGGTCTGCAGTTTGCGTCGGGGCGCTATTCATGGACCGGATAGTGCCAAATCATCGGTTATAATTTTTTCAGGAAACGCGGGAATAGCTCAGTTGGTAGAGCGCAACCTTGCCAAGGTTGAGGTCGAGAGTTCGAGACTCTTTTCCCGCTCCAAATTCCGTAAAGGGAAGCCGAGGCTTCCCTTTTTTGTCGATGCAAATGCCAGCGCAGCGATCGACAGGAGCAGCAGACATTGGCGCGATAGCAAAGCGGTTATGCACCGGATTGCAAATCCGAGCAGCCCGGTTCGACTC
>JAJAZK010000504.1 GCA_026785765.1 Rhodoferax sp.
CATAAGCCGCCTCGAAACCCGCAACGACGGCGCACTCAGTGGTGGCCATGAGCTCAGCTTCGTGGTCAACGGGACCGCCGGGGCCAAAACCAGTGTATCCCTGGATGGCGGCAAAACCAGTATCCCGCTGGCTGAAGAAAAGGCCGGCCACTACATCGGCAGCTACACCGTGAAAAGCCGCGACCAGCTGAACAACTCGACACAATTTAGCGCAGCACTTGCGCTAGGTGCGGAATCGGTCGGTTTGCCAATGCCCAGCCAGCGACGGTCAGAACGGCGCGTCGCCTCTCGATTGTTCCGATATTATCGAAAGCCCTTCGGCAGCCGACTGGATTTGCGAGTTTTCGACCGCAAAACCGCCTAGCGCGACAACGCCGACCAGTCGCTTGTTGCGATCCACGACGGGAAAACATCGGACCTGGTGGTCACTTTTCAGCTTGACCGCGTCTGCCACGGTGTCGTCGAACGTGAGCCCAGTGGGATGCCTTCTCACATGATTTCGCGCACCTTGGTGCCGGGTCCTTCGTATTTCCAGGGACCGGTCGTGCTTTAGTTAACTCTTTGTAGTGGGGATCGTCAAAGGGGATTGGCTGAGAACGTGTCACAGTCGCGCGGGTGGCCCGAGTCAATGCCACGCTTGAACCAGCGCACGCGCTGCTCCGACGAACCGTGCGTGAACGACTCGGGCCCCACCCGGCCCGGGGTCTGCTTTTGCAGGCGGTCGTCTCCGATCGCCGTCGCAGCGTTGAGGGCTTCGGCAATGTCGCCGACGTCCAGCTGATTCATGGTGCCCGCATGGTGTCCCCACACGCCCGCGTAGCAGTCCGCCTGCAACTCCATGCGCACGGAATTCCGTCTGGATTCGGCCTCAGAGACCTGCCCGCGCGCGGCTTCCACCTGCTGCATGGTGCCGGTGAGCTTTTGCACGTGATGGCCCACCTCATGGGCGATCACATAGGCTTTGGCGAAGTCGCCTGGCGCACGAAAGCGCGTTTCCAGGTCGCGAAAGAATGTGAGGTCGATGTAGAGCTTCTCATCACCGGGGCAATAAAAAGGGCCCATGGCGGCCTGTCCCGTGCCGCAGGCGGAGCGTACTTGCCCCTCATAGAGAACCAGTGTCGGGGGGCGGTACTGGCTTTTTGACTGCAGCAGGATCTTGCCCCAGACGGCTTCAGTGCTGCCGAGAATCTTGGCAACGAACTGCCCCATCTCGTCCGTGGGTGCGGCCGCGGCCACCTCGCGCGTTTCGCGCTGAGGCACAACCTGCTCTGCCATGTTCATCACGGCGCCAGGATCGAACCCGAGGAAGTACGCGATGACGGCGATCACTACCCCGCCAAGGCCCAGACCGCCCCCGATGCGCATGCCGCGCCGGTCCTCGACATTGCTGCTTGGTTGCTGGTCGCCTAGTTGCATATTCACTTCCGCCTATTCTTTTCTAGACCCACAGACCGGGTGAGGGCCTGCTACCGTTGCTTCACACGAAGACATCAGAAGATACATGCAAGTTTCCAAGTAGGACAAGAGAGGCATCAGTGCAGAATTACAAGTATCGACCGCACGGGATAAATACTATCTTGCGTCGGCCCGCCCAGTCTGTGCGCCAGTCCACATAAGGATCGATCGCATGCATGGCGGTGCCGATGAGCGCGGCGAGATTGATAGATGGGCATCGCAGCGCATTTGGCGCCAGCCGACCTACCCGGATTAGTCCATTGCGCGACCAGATGGCGCATGCCTTGCACCTGCTGTCTGTCACCCGGGCCTTTACCCGGGGTGGCCGGGCGTGGAGCGTGGAGCGGCCAAGGCCCGGCACTTGACCTGTCGATGGCGACCTGACCAGGGCCTGCGTCGCTGTGGGCATGGACAAGGCCGCGCCCTGCCCGTGGACCGACGAAGACCCAAGCTTTCCCGAGATGTGCAAACTGGCCACACAGCGCGGCGCTGAGATGCTGCAAGATACGGCGCGCGAGCACGCCTTCGATGCCAAGATCGCGCGGATGCACTACTTGGACCACCAGGTGGCCAGAGTGCAGAAGTACAGCAACACGCTGGCCAGCTTTCTAATCAAGGGCGCAATGTCCGACAAATTACTTCGAACGCATCGACGTGAACATCAAGGGCGATTTCAACGTGGTTGATACGATCCGGGCTGGTCGAGCAAGGGCGGGGATGTAGCAATGGCTGGTTCAGAATGCTTGAAATTATTCGCGCGACAGTACCTCAAATGTCTCGGGTTAGGCAAACGCCCGCCAACTTTGCTAATATTTGCACGTGCCGCTAAACAATCAAACTCCTGACCCCCGGTTCCAACGCGTACTGGTCGCGGCGCGTAGTCTGACGCAGTTGGAAGTAGACGCGCACGGGATAAACGTCGATTGGTCCGCACTTTCGGTTGGTCTGCAGCGGTTGCGCGAAGCGTTAGCGGATTTGGAAGGCACCACGTCGTCAGCGGCGCCTACGAAAAGGAAGCCCCACACACCTTCTACCCGCAGCCCCTAAGGTTAGCGTCAAACAGTGCAGAAATTCTCACTCGTACTGGCGCGTTCAGTGCCACGGGTGGGCGTCGTACAAAGCTAAACAGCTCCACTCTTTCCCGTCCACCGCAAGGTCGAAGCTTGGGGTATTGAATCGAGGGTGGTCCGAACCATGACTGGTAGCGGGGCCACCGCTATCGGCAACGCAACGGCATGCGGATACCGACTGAGCACGGGATCGCTCGTGTAGTCTGTGTGCTGGCGCATGAAGCCAGCCCGTGATCGAAATACACAGCGGTGACGCGCTCGAATCGCGCTCGCGCGGAATCGGCGCGTTCGCGAAAGTCAGGTTCCCAGGTGCCCCTTGCGTGGCGCCCATTCTGTGATCATCGCGGCATTTTGCTGTGCTCACTCGGATCCAGGTTGCACAGTTGTTACCGGCTGCATCGAAGTCCGTAGAAATCAATAGAATGGCTGCCACAAACTCCCGCGAGTTCGCTAACTACCTTTAGGCGTATCGGCCATGAACAAGAGTCCTGCTCCCACAGCGCTTAAAAAGCGCGCCAACAAGACCCCGGTTGCTTCCCGACGCAAACGCACACTGGAGGCCACCGCCAAGAATGTGGCCATCAGTACTGAGCTGGCGCCCGCGGTGGCGATTGCACTACTTGAAAAGTCCGAGCATTTGCCAGGCGAGCCAGCTCCCGCCCTTGATGTGTTGGCCGTTGGTGTCGCTTCTTCGGAGGTTGAAGGGAAAGTACGCGTGCAACTCTTGTTTGAAAATGGTGCCGTCTTGCCCGTAGAAATGAGCGAGGCTGCTGGCTCCGCATTGGCAGACGGCCTCGCGGGCGAACTCCCGGAATCTCAGAAGCCATTGCGCAAGCGTAAGACTTAGGAAACCGGCTGTGGTCAGGTCCAACAGCTGCGGTTATGCGGCCAATTAACCAGGCCGAAGACCAAAGACGGAAAAACACTTTGAACGATCCGGGGCTCTGGGTCCCCGCGGTTCGCGCCACTCGGCGGCACCAGTAGGGTTGCAAAAGCACGCGCAGCTGCTCGCCACCACTACGATGATTTATGCTGTCTCTATGAGACATCTATCTGAGGATCAACGCGGCGCTTTTGCCACTCCCTTACCAATACCAGGAATCGACTGCTCGATTCGTTCGTGCACCAGTCAATGCAGGTCGATGTTCTGATTGGCCGCGGTGCCGAAGCGCTGGATCGGCGTGGACTCGCCGCCGTCGGCCTGCTCAGCCGTCAGCCCGGCCCTGTGGCGTGGCTCACGCCGACGAGACGCCCGTGGCACTGCTGGACCCCGGCGCGGGCAAGACCAAAAAGGCTTACATGTGGGCCTACGCGCGCGGGGCCTTTGATGCGCAGCCCGTGGTGGTGTATGACTTCTGCGCCGGGCGCGGAGGTAAATACCCGCACGCGTTCCTCAAAGGCTGGACGGACACCCTGGTCGTTGACGCCTACGGTGGCTACGACGCCACCCTGAGCCTTGAAGGGCGCGTGACCGCGAATTGTCTGGCGCATGCCAGGCGTAAATTTGACGAGCTGTTCAAGGCCAACGGCAGCGCCGTGGCCGCGCAGGCGATCCAGCGCATCGCCGCTTTGTACCGCGCGGAGGCCGACGCCCGGCACTTGAGTTGCCAGCAGCGCCTGCAGATGCGACAGGAACGATCCGGGCCGCTGTGGCAGGAGTTGCACATGTGGCTGCAACTCGAGCGCACGCGTGTGCCCGATGGCAGCGCGCTCGCCAAGGCCATCGACTACAGCCTGAGCCACTGGCTGGGGCTGTCGCGCTTCCTCCAAGACGGTGCTGTGCCGATCGATAACAATCACATGGAGAACCAGATGCGCCTCTTGGCACTGGGGCGTAAAAACTGGCTCTTCATCGGCAGCCAGCTGGCCGGCGAGCGCGCTGCGGTGGTGATGAGCCTGCTGCAAAGCGCCACGTTGGGCGGGCATGACCCGTGGGCCCACCTCAAGGACGTGCTGACACGACTGCCAACGCAACTCAACAGTCGAATCGAAGAGTTGCTGCCCCACCACTGGCACAACACCAATTGAGAACCAGGCCAGGCCAGCGCGCCTGATCTGGGCCGCCATCGATCTCGCGCCGATGCTGGCAGAGATCACGATGGCACCAACCCAGCGCACAACCTGGTCCGCCATCGCATTGAAGATCCTCGCCACCATGTTTGCCATGAAAGCGATGGTGACTTCGGATGCTTCAGAACAAGATACCACGCCCAGACGCTTGTTTCTCAACTGCCGACCGCCCGACCAATGCTGAATAAAAATGCCTCTCGCACTTTTCCCGTATCGCGTTGATTTGTATAGGGGTAATCTTGCGGACTTTTGACCTGCAAATCCGCAAGACCAGAGAAGAAAGCGCAAAAGGGTGGAAAGTGGCGAAAACCGGTGCGGCGCCAAATGCGAAATCCGCAAGCCAAAGGTGAAAAACCCCGCCAGGCTTGGGGCCCGACGGGGTTGTTCGTTTGCAAAGAAAGTATCCTTGCAGAGGGTAAGTGGTGGAGCTGGGGGGATTTGAACCCCCGTCCGCAAGCCATCTTCGAGCAGATCTACATGTTTAGTGGTCTGATTTGTGTCTCGCCACATGGATCGCGCAGCCACACGCTACCCATGACGCCAGCACCCTATTGTCTCGCTCCAACCCAAGGTACCCGGGCCAGAACCAGCCGATGTGAATAACCTTACAGCCTGGACATCATGACCTTTCGGTCACGACACCCTTGCCCGGCCCACCGGCCTGCCGTTGTAAGGCTCACTGGTTATTAAGCAGCGAGTGCGAAACGTTCGTCGTTTGCAGTTAGTTTGTTTGAATCTGTTTTACGAGCGCATTCAGCTCGACATGCACCACAGCGATTCCGTACCCACGTCGAAACCAATGCAGCCCCTCATATTCTATTTTAGCTCCGACTCACATGCTGAGCAGATGTGAGTCTGTTCTGAAGCTTCGCTTTAGGCCTTTGGCAGCCATTGCAATAGTTCCAATGGCGAATCAATGATGGCATCGGCGCCCCACGCTTGCGTGTCGGCATGCACACCCAGATAACCGTAGTTCGCTGCCACCGTGCGCATGCCGGCGGCCCGCCCGGCGATGATGTCGCGTTCGTCGTCACCTACATACAGACACAAACCGGGCGGCACGCCGAGCCGACGCGCCGCTTCCAGAAGTGGTGCTGGATGCGGCTTGGTGTGGGGCGTGGTGTCGCCGCTGACGACGGTTGCCGCGCTGTAAACAGCGGCATGCCACCCGTCAAGGGCTCGGCGAAACGCGCCGACTTGTTGTTCACTACGCCCCAGGGCAGCTTACGCGCCCTAAGGCCGCCAATCAGTTCAGGCACACCTGTGAAAGCATGGGTGCGCTCGGTCATGCAGCGCTCGTAGTTGAAAAAGAATTCCTCCTTGAACGCGGCAAACTCGGCATGGTCGGCGGCCATGCCAAACGCCACCGCCAGCATGCCACGGGCACCGGAGCCCGCCATGTGGCGGTAGTCGGCCAGCGGCAAGGAGCGCTGGCCGCGGTCCACACGCATCTTGTCTGCGGCGGC
>JAJAZK010000505.1 GCA_026785765.1 Rhodoferax sp.
CATAAGCCGCCTCGAAACCCGCAACGACGGCGCACTCAGTGGTGGCCATGAGCTCAGCTTCGTGGTCAACGGGACCGCCGGGGCCAAAACCAGTGTATCCCTGGATGGCGGCAAAACCAGTATCCCGCTGGCTGAAGAAAAAGCCGGCCACTACATCGGCAGCTACACCGTGAAAAGCCGCGACCAGCTGAACAACTCGACACAAGTTAGAGCAACACTTGCGCTGGGCGACAAGAAGACTACCGCCATGAAGACGCTGGCCGCTGGCTTTGTGGTGCCACAAGCGCTGGTCGCGCTGGCTTGCGACGGCTGTGGGGTGGTGCAGTCCGTCTCCAAAGTCAAAGTCAAGGGCAAACCAAACTACCTGGGTGCCATTGCTGGTGGTGTTGCCGGTGCTGCGTTGGGCAACCAGGTCGGCAAAGGCGACGGGAATACCGCAGCCACGGTAATCGGTGCGGTCGGTGGTGCCGTGGCAGGGCGCGAAGTGGAGAAGCGGGTACGCTCGAACACGGTTTATGACGTGGTTGTCAAACTGAACGACGCGAGTACCAAAACGGTCCGTTTTGAAACTGACCCCGGTTTCAAGGTCGGCAGCAAGGTCAAGCTCAGCGGTGATACGCTGGTGACCAACGAGTAAGCCCGGTGTTGGTTCCGACGCCGCTTTGATCGGCCGCGCCATAGCATCTATGTCATCCGCCTGAGGAAGGATGTGCTCGCAAGAACGCGGTTTGCCCGGGCGAATCCTGATCACGTTTCCTACAAGCCCTGTGTGTACGTGGGTTAAAAGACCATGACACCGGAGCAGCGCTACGCGAGGCACTTGCAAGCGAAGACTGGGAGCAAGTGGGTAAGGGAGTACCACATCCGTTTGCATGCCCGCCTGATCGACAGGCAGCCCAAGTTTGCTTCGCGTGGACTGGCGGAGGCGCACGAAATGCTCTTAGCTGAGCTTTTGCACCGGAGAGGCTACGCAGTTTGGGTCGGTTAAAAACGCGCATGTGCCTAAATCTCGCGCTACCGCCTGTTCAAGGGTGGGGCTGACTGCCGTGTTTACTCGTCGTTTGACTGCAAAAGGAGTCTAGAAGCGATGACGTTTTACGGTTGTTGCTATTCTGGTGCCAGCCCAAAAAGAGACTGCTACGAATTAGGTAGCGAACTTTCCTCGCTTGTACTGGTGCCGGAGAGATGAATCGAACACCCGACCTTCTCATTACGAATGAGCTGCTCTACCGACTGAGCTACACCGGCAACGGTTGAAATTATAGCCGGGCGTGGTAGCTGGTGATCCGTTCTACCTCGTTCTTGCTGCCCAGCACCACGCTTACGCGTTCATGCAATTTGCCCGGCACGATGTCCAGAATTCGTGTTCTCGCGTCGGTGGCGGCGCCGCCCGCCTGCTCGACGAGCCAACTCATCGGGTTGGCCTCATACATCAGGCGCAGCTTGCCCGGCTTGTCGGGTTCGCGCTTGTCCCAGGGGTACATGAAGACGCCGCCACGGGTCAGGATGCGGTGTACGTCGGCCACCATGCTGGCAATCCAGCGCATGTTGAAGTCCTTGCCTCGCGGGCCATCGCTGCCGGCCAGACACTCGTCGATGTACCGTTTGACCGGTGTATCCCAGTGCCGCATATTGCTCATGTTGATAGCGAACTCGTGTGTGTCGGGTGGAATCTGCACGTTTTCCTGGGTCAGGGTGAACGAGCCCTGTTCCCGGTCGAGCGTGAACACAGCCACACCATCGCCGACCGTCAGCACTAGCGTGGTCTGCGGGCCATACACGCAGTAGCCGGCGGCCACCTGCTGGCGACCCGGTTGCAGGAAGTCGCTTTCCGACACACCGGCACTGCCTTCGGGCTTTTTCAGCACACTGAAAATGGTGCCGATGCTCACGTTCACATCGACGTTGCTGGAGCCGTCCAGCGGGTCGAACAACAGCAGGTACTCACCTTGCGGGTAACGGTTGGGCACGACATAGATGCCGTCCATCTCCTCACTGGCCATGGCCGCGAGGTGACCGCCCCACTCGTTGGCTTCAATTAACACCTCGTTGGCGATGATGTCGAGTTGCTTCTGGATTTCGCCCTGCACGTTTTCGCTGTGGGCCGTTCCAAGCACGCCGCCCAGCGCTCCCTTGTTGACCGCCTGGCAGATGCTTTTGCAAGCGCGCGCCACCACTTCCAGCAGCAGGCGCAGGTTCGCCGGGATCAAGGCATGCAGGCGTTGCTGTTCGACCAAGTAGCGGGTGAGTGAGACTCTGGAACTCATGGCTTGGGTTCCTCAAGCAGCGAGCGCGCGACCGACAACTTCGCGCACATCGCTGCTGAGGTCGGTCTTGGCTGCAACCCGCGTGATGGCTTCGCGCGCTGCGCTGCGGTAGGGCTCGGCCAGTTTGCTCCAGCGGTCCAATGCGCGCGCCAGCCGTGCCGCCACCTGGGGATTGATGGTATCGAGCTCCAGCACCCGCTCGATCCAGAACACATAACCGGCGGCGTCGTGCCGATGGAAGGCCCCCGGGTTGGCGCTGCAATAACTGAAGATGAGGCTGCGTGCCCGGTTCGGGTTGCGCAGGTTGAAGTCCGGGTGGGCCATCAACTGGCGCACCTGTTGCAGCACCTGGCCGCCGCGGTCGGGTGCGCCAGCCTGCAGGGCAAACCACTTGTCGAGCACCAGCGGGTCGTCCTTGAACAACGCATGAAACTGCTGCAGCGCCGGTGCCGCCAGCGCATGCCCACTGACCAGCAGGGCAGACAGGGCGTTGACGCGGTCGGTCATGTTGCCGGCGCTCTTGAAACGCTGGTAAGCCTTGCCAGGCCACAGATCGGCTGCGGGCGCGCCAGCGTTGGCGGTGGCCACCAGGCACAACATGGTCAGTGCCATGCCAGCCAGGGCACGACGCCCGCTCGACACCGGGTCGGGCTGGTAGGCGCCGCTGGTCTGATGGGCCTGGTAGGCCCATTGCCAGTCGTCCTGCAACGCGGTGGCCAACTGCAGCCGCATCGATTCGCGCACTGCATGCACCTGCTGCGGATCGACCGTTGTCAATTGCTCGGCGATGTAGGTCTCGGAGGGCAAGGCGAGCACCAGTTCCTTGAATGCCGCGTCGAGCGTTGGACTGCGCAACACGGCGCGCATTGCCTGCAAATAGGCGTCGTTCAGAATCTGCGTGGAGCTGCCGCTGCCGATGGCTGCCAGGGCGCAACGCATGGCCATCCGCTGCCCCGCCTCCCAGCGGTTGAAGGGATCGCTGTCGTGGGCCAGCAGGTGCAGCAGTTGCCCGTCCGAGTAGTCGAACTCCAGCACCACCGGGGCGCTGAAGCCGCGCAGCAAGGACGGTACCGGTTCGACGTCGACGTTGACGAAGGTGAGCGATTCGGCCGCCTGGCTGATGACAAAGGTGCGTGAAGCTGCTCCGGGGATGGCCTCATCGGCCAATTGCAAGGGCAAGTCGCGTCCGTCAGGGCCGACCAGGCCCAGGTGGACCGGGATCACGAACGGCTCCTTGGTCGCTTGGCCCGGCGTCGGTGCGCAGGTCTGGCCCAGGTTCAACGTATAGGTGTGTGCCTGCGCATCGTAGTGCCCGCGGGCGCGCAGATACGGGGTGCCGGCCTGGCTGTACCAGTGTTTGAACTGCGGCAGCAGTTGAACCAGGTCCGATCCCGGGTTGGCGTCGGCCTGGGCCTGGGCAAAGTCGTCGCAGGTGACCGCATGGCCGTCGTGGCGCTCAAAATACAGTTTCATGCCGCGGGCAAATCCGTCCCGGCCCACCAGCGTCTGCATCATGCGCACCACCTCGGCGCCTTTTTCGTAGATGGTGACGGTGTAAAAATTGTTGATCTCCACATAACTGTCCGGCCGTACCGGGTGCGCCATCGGTCCCGCGTCTTCCGGGAACTGCGCCGTGCGAAGTACCCGCACGTCTTCTATGCGCTTGACCGCACGCGCCGAAGCCTCGGCACACAGGTCCTGCGAGAACTCCTGGTCGCGGAAGACGGTCAGTCCTTCCTTCAGGCTGAGCTGGAACCAGTCGCGGCACGTCACCCGGTTGCCGGTCCAGTTGTGGAAATACTCGTGCCCGATCACCGACTCGATGTTGGAATAGTCGGCATCGGTAGCGGTGGCCTGGCTGGCCAGCACGAACTTGGTGTTGAAGATGTTCAGGCCCTTGTTTTCCATCGCGCCCATGTTGAAGTCGCTGGTCGCCACCACCATGAATCGCTCCAGGTCCAGCGACAGGCCAAAACGCGCCTCGTCCCAGGCAATCGATGCCATCAGCGAATGCATGGCGTGTTGGGTCTTTTCCATGTCGCCGGGACGCACATAGATCTCGAGCAGATGGTCGCGTCCGGCGCGCGAGGTGATGCGCTGCTGGCGGCACACGAGCTGTCCCGCCACCAGTGCAAAAAGGTAGGACGGCTTGCGGTGCGGGTCTACCCAGCGCGCGAAATGGCGGCTGCTGTCGCCGGGCAAATCGCCGTGCTCCACCAGATTGCCATTGGACAGCAGGACCGGATAGCGTGTCTTGTCGGCGCGCAGCGTCACACTGTAGCTGGCCATCACGTCGGGGCGGTCCAGAAAGTAGGTGATGCGGCGGAAGCCTTCGGCCTCGCATTGGGTAAAGAACGAGTCGTTGCTGACGTACAGGCCCATCAACTTGGTGTTTTTGGCCGGCATGCAGGTCGTGAAGATCTCCAGATCAAAGGCGCCCTCCCCAGCACTGGGCAGGTTGTCCAGCACCAGCTTGCCGTCATCGATCCGGAACGACGCCCCGGAACCGTTCACCAGCACGCGCGCCAGGTTGAGTTCCTCGCCGTCCAGGCGCAGCGCCTGCGTGGGTGCGTCCGGGTTGCGGCGCACACGCATCTTGTTGAGGACACGGGTTTTGGACGGGTCGAGGTCAAACGTCAGGTCGACCGTATCGATCCAGTAGGCCGGGGCACGGTAGTCCAGGCGCTGGACTCCCGTTGCCAGCGCCAGACCGTCATTGTGAGCGGGCATGCGAGTTCTCCAAAAAGTTCGACGCGATCAGTTCATGGTAATCCCGCACCGTGGCCAGTACATGTGGCCCGGCCAGTTCGCTCGCCGCGTGGCTGGTACACATGGCCACGGCCCGCATGCCGGCGCGGCGCGCGGCTTCGATGCCGAATGGCGCGTCCTCGAACACGATGCATTGTTCGGGCGCAACGCCGATACGCCGTGCCGCCTCCAGAAAGATGGCGGGTTCCGGTTTGCCCGGCAGCCCTTCATCGCCACCCACTACGGCATGCGGCAACGGATCCATGCGCAGGTGCGAAAACGCGAACGCAATGTTGTGCTTGTCGCCGGC